>VBLV01000116.1:13052-13467 GCA_005879045.1 Methanobacteriota archaeon
CGAGGGCCGCGTACAATTGCGTCGACCGGTCGCCTCGGGCCGAAACCCAGCGGCCCACCCGCGGATACACCGCGATCGAGGTTGCCTGGCTCGCGATGTAGACGGCGAAGATTTCCGGGCTTCCGAGGCCGTACGATTGCTTCAGGAAGATCGGGAAGAATCCGTAGAAAGCGGTGAAGCCGCCGAAGAGGAGGAACACGCATACGAGATAGATTCGCAGCGTGCGAGGCAGCCGGACCTTCTTCCGCGAGTCGAGGGGGTTGATGTAATGCAGAATGCGGATGGGCAGATACCGGCCCCGTTCGATCCGCACATGAACGTCGGCGACGTGGACCTCCCGGCGATCTACTCGCACCGTCGGCTCGCGAGTCCACACCTGAGCGAGGAGCCCCGAGAGCAGACCGAGCGCCGCGCC
>VBLV01000117.1 GCA_005879045.1 Methanobacteriota archaeon
ACTTGGTCACGTTCATCACCGCTTCGGTTTCTTCTTTCCGATGATCGTCGTCGATTGCAGGAAGTCCTTCTTCGCCGCCTCGCTGAGCTGGAGGCCGCTCCGCGCGACCGTCGCCTGGGCGTCCCGCATCGTCGTCGCGACGTCGCTCAGCGTCGGGTTCGCGCGAATCGCGGTCGCCGCGCCGGCATCCGTCGCCATGGTCCGCATGATCGTCTCCGCCTTCTGGAGGGCCGTCGCATCCCTCGACTGCACCGCCCGCTGCATGAGGACGGTGGCCTCCGCCGAGCTGAGGAGCGTGCGCGGGTACGGGTTCGTCTCCACATTCGATAGCCTGGGGTCGTCGGTGAAGCCCACTTCGACGTCTTGCGTGACCTCGACCAACGAGAATCGAAGCAAGGTGGCCTTCCCCGCGGGCCGTGCCGGGACGCCGATGCGGAAGACGAGCGTCTGCTGTTCACCCGCGATCAGGTCTCGGAGCGGGACCGTGTAGGCGGCTCCGTCGAACTTCGGTCGGGGCAGTCGGTTCAGGACCGGCTTGACGCTGTAGGCGTCAGCCAGCTCCGACCCGGGCATGATCGAGACTTTCAACTCGGGATTCGAGACGACGGTGCCCGCCATCTGGGCCGCCTGGTCCTGGAAGATCTGGGGGAGGTCGGCTCTCGCATCCACGATGTGGTGCCACAGCCCCCCGCCGCCCTCGGCGATCTTCTCGAGCAGCTGCTCGTTGTAGTCGGTCCCGATGCCGATCGCGGTGATCGTGATGCCGGCTTCGCGGATCCCCTGCGCGAGGGTGATGAACTCCCGGCCGTCCGTCTTGCCGACGGTGGGATTGCCGTCGGTCAGGAGCAGGACCCGATTCACGGTCCCGGGTTCCTGAGAGGCCCGCCGCGCCTGGTTGAAGGCGGACGACAGTCCGTCGTACATCGCGGTCAGGCCGCTGACCGAGATGGCTTTCACGGCCGCGGCGACCTCGCGGGAGTTTCCGACCTGCGTCATGGGCAGCTGGACCGTGACGGTGTCCGAGAATGACACGATTGAAATCTGGTCGGTCGGTCGGAGCTGTCGGATGAGGGCGAGCGCCGCCGCTTTCGCCTGTTCGATCTTCTCGCCGTCCATCGACCCGCTCGAATCGATCGCGAGGGAGATGCTTCGGACGCGTCCGGCGATTACGGCCGCGGACGGGGTCAAGTCCACCGCAACGTACACGGATGTACCCGAATTCGGCTTCAGAGCGGCGCGATTGACGGTGCACTTCATCGCCAGCGGGGATTTCCGCTGGGGGCGGTTCTGGGGCTCCATCACCTGTTTCATGTTCTCACCCGAGGGCCGGGCGATGGAGACGAGGCTTTCTTATGTCTTGCGTCCTCGTTCTCAGCAATCGATGTTCACGTTACCGTGCGCCCCGGTCGATGTGAAGAGCTTGGCCCCTCGCCGTTGGAAGTTGCGAGTGGTTGGTGGCCATCGATCCTGAGGTTGGAATACCTAGCCAATCGGGTGCGGACCAAGCAAGGTATATTTAGTCTTGACCAACTGTGGAATCGCAAGCATGTTGATGCCCCTCTCAAGGCGTTTCGCAATCCCGTTGGGCCTGACCATCGTCGGGATCGGCCTGTTGCTCGTGTTCTTGGGATTCAGTCTCGTGCTAAATTGCTCGTACCCTCGTGGCTGCCATCCCGAGCCGGTCGTGCCTCTCGTCGCATTAGGGATAGGCCTCGGGCTCGTCGGGGCGGTCGTGCTCTTTGCTGCTCACCGGCCGAAGCCGAAAGCAGGATGACCTGAGTCAGACCGCAAGATGGATGCACCGTTGCGAGACGATCGCAAGACTTTCTGTCGCGTGGTTGTGCACTCATCTCTGGCACGGGTCGGGGCGAATTGATGATGCGTGGGCCGGGATTCGCCTGCAACTAGGGTCGAGTGCACTCGTTGGACCCTCGTGGCCGCGGCCCTCCTCGGGAGATCTCGGACGACGTAGGATCGGCTATTTCTTCGAGTATCCGCTCTGTTTGCTATATGCGCGGTGATCCCACAGGTAGAGAACCCACACCCTCGCGCCGCCTGATTCGCCGACGAGCGAATAGTAGCCTCGCCACCGCTCGGCCAATTCAAATCGGAAGAGATTCGGGATGTCGTCTCCGTAGTCACGAAGGATGATATCTGGCCAGCGATCCCTGGCAACCGGGTCACCGGCAGTCAAGGGATTCGTCCGAGCACGTGTCTCGAAAGTCGCGAGGCTCTTGAGTTTGGCCTTCGACAAGCGTTTCTCCTGGCCACCGCCTTCGCTCGCCAAGCGGCGCCACTCCTCAAGGACAGGGGCGGCTCTTGCGGCATAATCGACGCCGAGAAGCTTTGGCTTGGCCACGCAGACCGCCTATTCACCGCGGAGTCTAGACCTCGTCGCGGCGGAGGTGCGGATCCAGAGGACTTGCCCGCCAGGCCCCTCGTCGTAGACCATCTCATGCTCGGCCATGTACTCGAGACCCTCGTCCAACAGCGGCTGGGCAATTCGGTTGCCTAGAGCCTGCCGAATCTTGTACCGCGTCATCGGCACGGCCTCTCGCCGCAGAACATCTTCGATGGCCTTCAGCGTGGTCACGGTTGGACCCTTATGGGACATCGTGGACGTGGAGGGCGTCATCAAGGAGAAGTATGGCAAGAATAGTATATTAATTCATTGCTTAATGAAGTCATTACCGTCGACCGGCGGACCTGCAGGCTAACCGTCAACGGTGCAGAGTAGAGATGAGTGCACGCTCACGCATCCTCGACCAGCTCTCACTCGCCTACAAGTCGGGGCGAGTTGATGATGCGTGGGCCAGGATTCGAACCTGGGAACCCCTTCGGGAAGGGATCTTGAGTCCCTCGCCTTTGACCGGGCTTGGCTACCCACGCGCGGCCGCGCAGCGACCGCGGTCCGTAAAACCTTTCCCGTGTCGATTGCGACCCGGCGGACACCAACCGAGGCTTTTTCCTGTGGGCCTGCTTCGGGGCGGCAGCGGGGCATCCATGGTCCAATACTTCACGAAGGCGTTCTTCGACGAACTCGCAGGGCGCCTGAATGTAGACGCGGAGTGGGGAAAGAAGGCCGCGGCCATCGTCGCGAAGATCGTCCTCACGTGCACGGATCGCAACGCGTCGTTCCTCCTCGACATTCAGAATGGCCGGGTCGCGGTCCACGACGTCGCGCCCGACGTCCCCGCGGACTTCAAGTTCGAAGGGACCTACGAGGCCTGGACGCAACTCGGGAAAGGGGAGAAGGACTTTCAAGGACTCGTCCTCGGCGGGCGAATCCGATTCCGAGGCTCCATGCCGAAGGTCATGGCCCTCATGGGCCCGCTGAGCCGGATCACCCAAATCGCGCAACAGATTCCGAGGGAGTTCTAGCCGCCGCCCAGAACGCGATCACGGCGACTAGAAGGACGCCGATTTCAAGGACGCCGAGCAGGAAGGCGGTCGATACGAACAAGACGGTCCAGGTTTGCGACCCGAGGAACGTGACATTGTCGGGGCCGGGGACGAGAAAGTGGCTCACAATCCCGTACACGAAGGAGGCGACCATAAGGACCGCGAGGAGCCCGGCCGCGAGCGGCGGGTTGAAGCGCAAGATGACGAGCGCGACGATTGGCCCGATCAAGATGACCCCTAGGATGAAGACGAGGTCGAGACCGGCGGGCAGAATCTGAAGGCCGAAATGGGCGGTCGCGTGTACCAAGTTCACGACGAAATGGGCCAGGACGAGACCGATGAGATACCGATCGAGACGTTCCATCCGTCACGACCTCCGCGCCGGAAAGCCTTCGGCCCGCCACGACGTCACGACCTCTTCCAGGCCTTCCGCGTATGTCGGGAAGGAAGGCCGCCAGCCGAAATCGCGCCGGAAGCGAGCATTCGACGTCGAAAAGGAGGAGCTCAAGAGGCGGGTCCCGTATCGGCCCAGGAACATCCGCGCGAGCCACCGCGGCATGCGGCGAGGCGGGCGCGCATCGACCCGGCGGGCCATCTCCCCCAGGAACTCGGCCAGCGGGACCGGCCGATCGTCGACGAGGTGCCACACACCGGTCTTCGGCGCTTCCGCGGCCGTGACGAACGCGCTGGCGGCGTCGTCCGTGTGGATCATCGACCACACGGGGCTCTGGCGTCCGATCAGCACCGGACGTCCTTTCGCGATGGACTCCGCAAGGATCCTCGTATGCCAGCCATCCGCGGAATAGAATCCACCGCAGCGCAGTGCCATCGTGTCGAAGCCGTCGGCCGGACCCGCCTCCCGTGCAATCCGTTCCCCGTCCAGGGCTGAGGCGAGGACCGGATCGTTTGCAGGCGGCGCGTCCTCGTCGAACGGTTTTCCGTCGAGCGTCCCGACGGCCCAGACCACGCTCTCCTGCAGAAAAGCCCGAGCCCCGACGCGGTGGGCGGCTGTGACGAGCGAGCGAGTCCCTTCGCGACGAATCCGATCGTTCATCGCCCAATCCTTCGGCCCGGTGCGCACTTTCGTGGGGATCGCGGTCGCCGCTCGGATGAGGACGTCGCATCCCTTGGCCGCCTTCGCGACCGCGTCCGCATCGAATAGGTCGGCGCGTCGCGGCTCGCCCCCGAGGGAGCGCACGGTCGCCTCCCCGGTCCCGCTACGTGCGAGCCCCACGACCGTGTGGTTGCGCGCGACGAGCTGACGAACGATTCGGCGTCCCAGGACACCGCTCGCGCCCGCCACGAGCACGCGCACGCCCGGTCATCTCTATCGAGAGATTAAATATCGCGGGGCTCATCGTCCCGGGAGAGCGGCGGAGCGGGGACGATGGTGGAGTTCGACCTCACGGATGAACAACGGCTCCTCCAGAAGACGGCGCACGAGTTCGCGGAACGCGAAATGCGGCCCGTCGCCCTCGAGTACGACAAGAAAGGTACCGTCCCGTGGGACGTCATCAAGAAGGCGCATGCCCTCGGCCTCGATACGGCCTTCATCCCCGAGGCGTACGGCGGCGGCGGCATCGATTCGGCCCTCACCCACGTGGTCGTCAACGAAGAGCTGAACTGGGGTTGCGCCGGCATGGCGACCGGGCTGATCGGCGCAGGCCTCGCGTACCTGCCGATCATCCACATGGGGACCGAGGAACAGAAGAAGCGGTTCCTGACGCGCTTCACCGGCAAAGAGGCGCGCCTCGGCGCGCTCTGCCTCACGGAGCCCGACGCCGGATCGGACGTCGCGAACATCTCGACGACGGCGAAGAAGGACGGCGACGAGTGGGTCTTGAACGGTGTCAAGCGCTTCATCACGAACGGAGGGATCGCGGACATCCATGTCGTCTTCGCGACCCTCGACAAGAGCCGCGCGCACTTCGGCATCCGGGCCTTCGTCGTGGAGCATGGCACGCCAGGCCTGAAGGCGGGCAAGGTGGAAGACAAGATGGGCGTCCGCGCGAGCCACACGGCGGAAGTCATCCTGGACGACTGCCGGATCCCCGAGGACAACCTGCTCGGCTCCGACGAAGGCACCGCGTTCTACGGGGCGATGAAGACGCTCGAGTCCTCCCGACCGCTCGTCGCCTCCGGGGCCATCGGGATCGCACGGGCGGCGTACGAGTACGCGCTCGACTACTCTCGCAAGCGGAAGGCGTTCGGCACGCCGATCGCGAAGAAGCAGGCGATCGCGTTCATGCTCGCGGACATGAAGACGAAGATCGAAGCCGCGCGCCTCCTGACGTGGCGGGCCGCGTGGATGCTCGACCAGGGAATGCCGATGAACAAGGAGGCGAGCATCGCGAAGTTGTTCGCGGCCGACATGGCGATGGACGTCACAACAGACGCGGTGCAGATCCTCGGCGGCGCGGGTTACATGAAGGACGAACCTGTCGAGAAGTGGATGCGCGACGCGAAGATCTTCCAGATCTGGGAAGGGACCTCGCAGATTCAGCGACTCGTCATTTCGCGCGAAGAGATCGGGGAGCTCTAGGCTTTCCGGGCGAGCGCTTCCATCTTCGTCGGTTCCTCGAGGAGCGACCGCAACAGCTTGCGGTACTCACGCTCGACACCCAGGTACTCCGTGAACTCTTTGTCCGTCATCGTGAGCAGTTTCGCGAGATGCGTGATTCCCTGTTTCACGAAGAAATCGACGTCTTCGAGGCCGGCGATCGCCTCGGCCCACTCCGGTTTCTCGCCGACCCCCTCCATTCGCTTCTCGAGCTCGACGATCCGAGCCACGACTTCGGGATCCGTCCGCACGCGCAGCCCGATCTTTGCAAGGGCCTGCAGCGCCTCGGTGGCCTTCTCCGCGGCATAAGCCGGGGACATCCCCTCGCCGTGGGAGAGGTTGAACATCTCCGCCGTGGCGCGATAGTACGTCTCGATGAAGTGGTCCACGCGTTCCTCGCGAGCGACCTCGACGAGGTCGGCGTCGCGCATCTTGCGGATGTGATGATAGATCGCCTGCGGCGTGAGTCCGAGCTCCGCCGAAATCTGGCTCACCGTCATCTCTTTCGCCCGGAGAAGATAGATGATCCGTCTCCTGGTTTCGTCCGCGAGAAGCTGAAATGCTTCGGGGCTCTTGATGACCTTGAATGCCTTCATAGGCCGCCTCCGGAACAATGTATGTTTGTGCTCTATGATAAAGGTTTCCATAATTAAAACAAAGGCTTTATTAACCTCCATTGTAATCAACCAAACATGCATTGGAACAAGAGAAACGGACGATTTACGAAGCCAATTGATGCGACGAACGAAGCCCTCCCGTCGGACCCCGCCGTCCAGTACGCTTGGGCCGTGCGCGGCATGGATCCGTGGATTCGGAGGTGGCCGGTATGATGAGCATCCCACCTTACACCTCGATTGTCGCCGGGTTGCAGCGAACCCGGGCGACGGACCTCGACCGGTATGTTCGGGCCGAATTCGGGGACCGCGACGGCGCGTGGCTCGCTGACGGGGTTCGCCCGAACCACTCGGACCGCCGGTCGTCCAAATCCGAGGACGACGGTCGCCTGCTGCGCCGGTTGACGCAGGCGATTAGCACCTTTTTCCTCTAGATTTTTCATACGCCCATCGTCAGCCTTAAGCGCCCAATCCACTGTTGCGCGAACGTGGCCATCCCTCAGGTCGGCCAACTACCCGAGCCCCTCCGACTCCCGCACGGGAGCGTGCGAGGGGCGATCGCCGTTATCGTGACCGCGGCATATGGGTACGTCCTCCTGCAGGGAGGGTCCGCACCGACCGTACCGACCGTCCTCGTGAATGCCGTGGTCGTCGTCATCGCCTTCTACTTCGGGAGCCGTGCCGTCTCGACCCCGCCTGCGGCTCAGCCCGGCCACCCCTTTCCGACTACTCCGCACCATCCGCGACTGGTCCGGATCCTCTTGTTCCTCGGATTCGCGGGCCTCACCGCGTGGTTCCTGACCCGGAACCCTTCCCTGCAGGGCATTCCGGCCGACCTCCTGGCGGTCCTGCAAGTCCTCGGGGGCTACGTCCTCGGAGCCACGGCCTCCTGGCTCGTCCACCGTCGGGCACACGAGAGCCACATCCGTCATCGCCTCGCCACGATCTTCCGCGATATCGTCGCGGTCGGCGCACTCGGCTTGACCGGGTACATCTGCTTCGCCTTGGTGACGAAACAAGGAGGGCTCTTGGCGGGCCGCGCCGAGCAAGCGCTGTCCCTCGTCGTGACTTTCTATTTCGGCTCGCGCGTGATTGGACATTGATTCCGGAGGGGCACTCCCGCCACGATCACGGCAGCAAGACGCGCGTCAGAGTTTCATTTTGGATAGGCAGCGAGGAACGTATTTAGTTCGGTCCGGGAACGACGCGGCGTTCCCCCATGGATTCGCTCGCGATCGCCGCCGTGGCGGTCTTTCTATCGTGCTTGGCCGGGTTCGCCTGGGGACGACGTCAATCGTTCCGCACGGGGGTCCGGCGAGGAGACTGGCTCTGTCTGGCGTGCGGCCAACGCAACGAGTCCGAGCTGGACCGATGCTGGAGCTGCGGACGCGGTGCCGGCACGACCGTCCACGATCTGAGCCACATCCCGCTCGCGCGCCGGTGGCCGTGCACCACGTGTGCGGCGTGGAACGGGATCGCGCGGAACGCATGCTGGCGGTGCGGGAGCACTCCCGCCGCTAGTGAATCTCCGGGGCTTCCTCCAGGATCTCGCGCTCCCGCATCTCGCGGCGCTTCCATCCCTCGAGCTCCCCGACAAAGTACGGAAGCAGACGCATGGAGACGTAGGAATTCATGAGCGGGATCCCGAGCTGCTCCGAGAACACGAGAAGGTTCACGGCGTCATTGTAACGGATTCGCATCTTCATGTTCTCCGTGTAGAGGTCGAAGAAGAACAGGCCCCAAAGGGCCTCCTTGACGACCTGCAAGGCGCGCCTCCAGCGGCTCACGCCGTCCCCCGATCCCAGCGGATGGTCGGCCGGCGCTAAACGTTTTCCTGCGCGGCCGGAGGCCTTTAGCGGCGTGTCGCGTTTCGGTCCCTCGTGGCTGATATCGACCCTGTGCAGCTCGCGGTGGTTCTCCTCGTCGCCGGCTTCTTTTCGGTCTGGTACTACGCTGCGCTCGTGTATTCCCGGCGACTCGCCCGCCGGATCGGGACGGAACTCAAGCGCGCCGTCGTGGGCCTCGGTGGGACCTCGAAAATCCAGTGGTTCGGGACGACCGCGTTTCGGATGACGACGGAGGGGGCGAATCCCCCGTTCCGGGAATTCTCGATTACCGTGACCTTGCGACCGCGGGAGATGCCGATCAATTGGGCCATCGCGACGGCGCAGGGGCGGCGAGACGCGGCGCTCGTCGAGGCATCGCTCCGCAAAGATCCGCGGATCGGATTCGAACTCGTTGACCCGCAGACGCGCGTCGGACGACGGAGGAGCAA
>VBLV01000245.1 GCA_005879045.1 Methanobacteriota archaeon
ACGCGATCAAAGCCGCGAAAGCCGCGTTTCCCCACTGGTCCGCGACCGCGTACACGGACCGAGTCCGACTCGTTCAACGCGCCGCCGACCTGATCGGCGAGAGAAAATTCGCCCTCGCGGCCCTCATGTCGTTCGAGAACGGGAAGAACCGCTATGAGGCGATGGCGGACGTCGACGAAGCCGCCGACCTGATGCGCGAGAGAAAATTCGCCCTCGCGGCCCTCATGTCGTTCGAGAACGGGAAGAACCGCTATGAGGCGATGGCGGACGTCGACGAAGCCGCCGACCTGATGCGCTGGTACGCCGCCGAGATGCTGCGGAATCAGGGATACGAACGGGCGATGGGGCAGTTCCTTCCGGGGGAAACGACCCGGTCCATCCTGAAGCCGTACGGGGTGTGGGCCGTCGTCGCACCGTTCAACTTCCCCCTCGCGATCGCGGCCGGGATGTCGACCGGCGCACTAATCACGGGCAACACGGTCGTCTTCAAGCCGGCGAGCGACACGCCGTTCATGGGCCTTCGTCTCGCGGAAATCCTCCGAGATGCCGGCGTCCCGTCGGGCGTCTTCAACTACGTCACCGGACCGGGCGCGACCGTCGGGCAGGAACTCGTGGACAACCCGGACGTCGATGGTTTCGTGTTCACCGGATCGAGGGCCGTGGGAATGAAGGCGCTCGAGACGTTCACCCGAACGCGACCGAAGCCGATCATCACGGAGATGGGAGGGAAGAACCCAGCGATCATCACGGCGAATGCAGACCTGGAAAAGGCTGCGGTCGGCGTGATGCGCGCCGCGTTCGGCTATGGCGGTCAGAAATGCTCCGCATGCTCGCGCGTCCTCGTCGACGAACATGTGAAAGAGGCGTTCGTCGCCAAGCTGCTTTCGGAGACGGAGAAGATCAAGGTGGGTGACCCGACGGTCCGCGACGTGTACCTGGGGCCCGTGATCAACGAGGCCGCCGTCGCCACGTATGAAAATGCGATCACGGAAATCCAGCAGTCGAAGGGCCAGATCCTGTCGGGCGGCAAGGCGCTCAAGGGGACCGGTCACTTCGTCGAGCCCACAATCGTCGACGGCCTGCCGCGGGACCACCGGATCAACAAAGAAGAGCTCTTCGTGCCGATCCTTTCGATCGTCCCCGTGGAAGGTCTCGAGGACGCGATTCAGGTCGCGAACGATGTGGACTACGGCCTGACCGCAGGAATCTTCAGCCGCGAGCCCGCGGAAATCCGGCAGTTCTTCGCGGAAGTCCAAGCGGGGGTGCTGTACGCGAACCGGACCGCGGGCGCCACGACGGGTGCGGTCGTCGGCGTCCAACCGTTTGGCGGTTGGAAGATGTCCGGCATTTCGGGGAAGTCCGCGGGTGGCCATTACTATCTCCCGCAATTCCTGCGCGAGCAGAGCCAATCGGAATACCCATAGGGTCGATCACCGAAGCCAGACGGATCTCTCGCCTCTCGCCCGCTCCTGTGGATGTCCCAATTCGGGCGTCCGGAGAAACGTTATATAGAATCCGCCGAATCTCGTCACAACGTAGCACGGACTGCGTCTGATCCGTGGCTGCGGCCGTGGGGGTTCGTTAAGTGGTCGGGGAGGAGACAGACTATCGTCTTGAAAGAGTCTGGCGACAGCAGCTGATTGCATGCGCAGCGGTTGCGGTGATGATCCTCTCGGGCCTGAGCGTCTTCGTCGTCCTGGCCTCCGGCCCCGCCGCCGCAGCCGGTCCGTTCCGCTCTCTTCGAATCGGAATCAATCCGCTCGTCATCACGACCCTGAATCCGCTCAAGATCACCTTGGCGGACGAGTACGTGGTGGTGTACAACGTATACAGCACGCTCATCACGTACGACAAAACCTACCATGCGATCCCCGACCTCGCGACTTGGCACCCGACAACCGAACCTGGACCTTTGATCTCGTCCGAGATGCGTACTTCACGAGCCCGCTGAGCCCCGGTGACCGCAGTCATCCGGTTACCGCCGACGACGTCGTGTACTCGTTCCAGCTCCAGAGCGCGACGAAGGGAAGCATCCTCCACAGCTACACGACTGCCATCACCTCGGTTACCAAGACTGGGGCTTACCAAGTCCAGATCGTCACGAACGGTCCGTTCGCGGGCATGTACTCGGCCGCGAGCGCGATTCCGATCTTGCCCCAATACATCTGGAGCACCTACGCGAAGCCCCTCAATGCTCCGATCAAGTATCCGGTCGGGTCCGGAGCGATGTACTATGATTACACGAACACGACCACGACGACCCTCGTCCTTCGGAAGAACCCCAATTATTACGGACTCCAGTACTATTGCCAAGAGAGCCGGCCCGATGAAGTCCGGTTTATCTCGTACAGCGGATCCACGACGATGGTCAATGACTTCCTCACCGGGGCCACGACCCTCGACGCACTCATCGGCATCGACCCCTCCGACTATAAGGTCGGGCTGAACACCTGGAGTCCAAAATGGGCGGTGAGCCTTGGTTTCGTCGGTGAAATTTCAATAAACGTCATCACGCCTCAGGTGGCGGCGTTGTACGGATACAGCGTCCCTCCGAACGAACCCGTCCTTACCAACGACACGTTCCGGCATGCGGTCGCGATGAGCATCGACAAACAGAAGCTCGTCGATGACGCCCTCCTCGGGTATGGAAACGTGGCGGACACGTTGGTCCCCGACGTCAACCCGTGGCACTACAGCATCCCCGCGAGCCAGCAATACCGGTTCGATCCCGCGGCTGCCCGGGCCCTCCTCAACAGCCAAGGCTGGGTCTACGACAGTACCGGGGCCAACAAGCCGAGCGCGACGCCGCTGTACCGCAAAGATACGGCTGGCAATCTCGTCGACGGGCTCAGTGTGCGCTTCTACACGCTGAACACCCGTCCACAGTGGGAGATTGCGGCGAGAGAGATTGTGGCCTGGCTCGCACAGGCGGGAATCCAGACCACGGATCGCCTCGGGCGCACCAGCCCGGGCTACGGCCTCTACAACACGAATCAGATGAGCGGCTACTGGTTGAGCGCAGACTACGACATGTGGCTGTGGGATTGGATCTTCACGCCGGCTTCCGATCCGTCTCTCGACGTCCTCGAGGTTGAGACAACCGGCGCGATTGGGCCTACGAATGACAACTACTACAGCAACGCCACGTTCGATGCCCTGTACAATCAGTCGCTCCAAATCGTCGATCCGGCGGCGCGCCGGCCGATCACGGACGAGATGCAGAGGATGTTGTACGACTACCATTCGTACATCCTGCCCTACTACCGCAAGGACCTCTACGCGGCCGCGACGCCGCCTTCAGCGCGACAACAGGCGTCCCCTCCCGACCCCGGCTGGACGAACTGGGGAAATTGGTCGGCCGAACAGGGGCTCGTTCCGGACAGCGACCTGCCGGCCCCTTGGTTCCAAGTCTCCCCGTTGGATAACCAAGCGCCCGTGGTCGCATCCTTCCCCGCCGTCCAGTGGATCAACGGTGCGCCGGTCAGCGTGAGCGTCAGCGCGAACGATCCGGAGGGAGCCGCGCTCGGCTACACGTGGAATTTCGGGGACGGGACGCCAATCCTCACGTCGACCTCGGGGAGCACGACACACACGTTCGCGCAGCCGGGTAACTACACGGTCCAGGTGCGAATCAAGGACTCCGAATGGACGACGT
>VBLV01000265.1 GCA_005879045.1 Methanobacteriota archaeon
ACGGGGAAGGCTGGTTTTTCCCCCTCGTCAAGGATGGCGAGCTCGTCGGCATGGCGGAGATCTGGGAGATGAGCGGATGCATCGAGGTCCGCGAGATGGACCTCGCCTCCCCGGATCAGCTGGACGAGGCGATTGCCGCCCTCACGCGTATGATGAAGTTCTACGAGATGCGCGGCGTCGACGTCCTCCGGGTCACGCGATTTCAGGCGAAAAACGTCCCGGAAGCAGAAGACCTATCCCACTGGAATCGAGCAGGCTTCATTCGGTTCTCCGATTTCATCGCCCACGGTCCCATCGTTCCGCGGGACTTCGACCCGAAGGATCTACTCGCCTTCGCATTGACGAGGCAGGGGGTGGCCCTCGACTCCCGGTTCGCGGATTCGATCGCCGCGGCCAAAGCCCTCGGAGGCCTGCGCTCCGACTTCGCGGCGCGTCTCCGTGTGAGGGAGTTCCGCCCGTTGGAGCGGCTCCACCGCGGAGGGCTCCTCGCGAAAGGCCTCGCGATCCCGGAGTACTGGACGTACTGCACGGAAGCGGATCTCGGCCTGTACAAGGCCGCGAAGGCGACGCGCGTCACGAAGGACATGAAAGTCGTCCTCCGGATTATCCAGGAAGAAGGACCGATCTCCCGCCAGCGGCTCCTGATCCTGTCGGACCTGAGCCGGCCCACCACGACGGCGGCCCTCCGGAAGCTGTACGAGGGGCTCCACGTGACCCGGGATTCGGACAATCGGTATCGGCCGGTCGCCGACCTGAAGATCGGCCGGGACGACGCCCGCCGCGAAGTCTTGCGGCGGATCATCCGCAGCCTCGGCGTGACGTCGGCCGAAGCGCTCGCAGCGTACACGCGCTTCGAGTACAACATGGGCGAGACCCGTCTGCGACTGCGGGAGTTCGAGGCCGAGGGATGGTTGGTGAAGGGCTTCCTCGCCCGCGGGGAGCGGACCGTGATGTGGGCTGTGAAGGACGGCCTGGAGGAAATCGACCAAGCCGAATTCCGTCGGAAGTTCGTGCTGACCCCTCAGGACAACTTGTTCCTCTACTTGCGCGAATCGATTGTCGACAAGTTCCACATGGGGTCCTGCTACGTCGTCTTCGACGGCCCCGAGATGGTCGCGGCGTTCAAGGCCCGTCGCCGAAAATGGGAGCTCCTCGTCACGGAGTTCCAAGGCGAACCCGCCGCCCGGAGGATCGTGGAGGCCTGGGAGACGGAGAACGAGCTCGCGGTGGAAGAGCAGGTCGACCGGATCTCGGACCACGAGGTCATGGAGTGGTACGCGAAGATGTACGGACGCGGGGCGGCGGAGCGATGACGC
The DNA here is from genome assembly GCA_005879045.1 of Methanobacteriota archaeon. Lineage (GTDB taxonomy): Archaea > Thermoplasmatota > Thermoplasmata > RBG-16-68-12 > RBG-16-68-12 > RBG-16-68-12. The sequence goes on from VBLV01000265.1 coordinate 1,317, forward strand.
TGGCCGTCCGGAGACA
>VBLV01000242.1 GCA_005879045.1 Methanobacteriota archaeon
CCCTGGACGATCTCGAGCGGCTCCAGGACGCAGGCCTCGACAGGCTCCCGGTCTGCATCGCGAAGACCCAGCTCAGCCTGAGCGACGACGAGCACACGCTCGGCGCGCCGACCGGATGGACGCTCGAGGTCCGAGGGATCCGGCCGTCCGCGGGCGCGGGATTCCTCGTGGTCCTCGCGGGCGACATCATGCGCATGCCCGGGCTCGGCGAGGAGCCCGCCGCCTTGTCGATGGACATCGACGACACGGGGCGGATCAAGGGGCTTTTCTAGGCGGCCTCGCACAAGCCGACGGATTCGATACGCTCCGCCCCAAGACCTCACGCCCCGAGAATCGGGTAACCAACGAGGGGAACGGAGGTGCAAGCAAAGCGCCTTAGCCAACCCCCGCGCTGCCCGCGGCATGGTGGAGCCTCCGGGTGCGACGGGGCCGACGGGCGACTGGGAAAAGGTGTACGCGACCTCGGACGTTGCCACGCTCCCTTGGTACAGCCCCGCCCTGGACGCGGACATCGACCGGGCTCTGAAGGCGCACCGCCTCCGAGGCGTACGGATCCTCGACCTCGGGACGGGCCCCGCGACGCAGGCGATGAACCTCGCGAAGCGCGGTTTCGACGTCGTTGCGACGGACATTTCTGCGAGCGCGATCAAGAAGGCGAAGGCCTCTGCGAAGGAGGCAGACCTTTCAATCACGTTCCTCGTCGACAACGTCCTCAAATCGAGACTCGCCCCGAATCTGGTCGACGTGATCGTGGACCGCGGAGTGTTCCACGTGATGCCGAAGGACAAGCGGCCCGTCTACGTCGAGACCGTGCACCGGGTGCTTCGCCCGAACGGCTGGCTCTTCCTGAAGTGTTTCTCCAAGAAAGAGCCGGGGACGTGGGGACCGTTCCGGATCGGGGAACCGGAGCTCATCGGATACTTCCGCGGGCCGTTCGAGGTCCGGTCCGTCGTCGAGACGGTTTTCCAGGGGAACGTAAAGCCCCCACCGAAAGCCCTGTTCGCCACCTTCCGCCGAAGCTAGTCGTCGCTCCGGCGAGGGGCGCGGTGGCGGATGTTCTCGAACCGAGAACGAAGCCGTTCGATCAAGTCCCGATTCCCGACGTACGTCGGGACAGTCTGGCCGATGCCGGTTGCGGGCACATCGAGGATCCGCTCGGTCCCCGTCGTCCCCGCCCCACCTGCGGCTTCCGCGATGAACGCGATCGGATTGGATTCGAAGTGGAGCCGGTACTTTCCCTCCCGTTTGTCGACCTGCGCCGGGTAGCCGAAGAAGCCGCCGTAATGGAGGATCTGATTGAAGTCGCCGACGAACGAGCCGCCATATCGAAGGTTCAGCAGTTCCTGCTCGAGTTCTTTGACGAACGCCTTCACCTCGGGGACCCACTTGTCTCGATGACCGCCGACGCCGAACAGTTTGCCTTTCGCCGGGAGGCGGAGGCGTTCCTCGATGAGGAAGAACTCGTCGGGTCGGCCGGCGCCGCCAAGGACGAACTCGTGCACGCCGTCCCGGGTGGCGTAGACCAAGGTCGTGGCCGGGCCGTATATCAGGTAGCCCGCCGCGAACAGGTCCCGACCCCGCGCGGGAAGCGCCTTGCGATCGAAGATCCCGAGGATCGTCCCGAAGATGTTGTTGCTCCGCACGTTCGACGAGCCGTCGAGCGGATCGAGGACGACGGAGAACCGTCCACTGCCGACCTCCTTTACCTCCCCCATCTCCTCCGAGGCCACCTGGGCGACGAGGTTCGACTCGCGGCATGCGTCCACGAAGAGGTCGTTCATCCAGACGTCGAGTTCGAGCTGCTGCTCCCCGTACACATTGCGGCTCGCGGCCGGATCCCTCCGGGTCGGGAGCTCCCGCCGAATCCGGGTCACGAGCCCGGCGAACCGGGACAACAGCAGGCCCAGATCGCGGTCGACCTTCCCCGCGTGCTCCGCGAGCGTGACGTCGCGCCGGCGTCCGCCCTCAGTACTTGACGTACCATCCCTCGAAGTGGTCCTGCAACTCCTCTTTTCCTCCGTAGAAGTCCCACCACGGACGGGCATGCTGGTGGGCGAGATCCGCGAGCGTCTGGAAATTCCTCACTCCCTGCGTCCGGACGTATTCCATCTGTGCCGCGAGCGTCTTCTCCCGGAAGGCGTCCTTCCAGATCGCGCGGCCCGCGAGGAACCCGGAGGCCCCGCCGTGGCACGCGACCTCGACGAGCCCCCGGAACACGTTGAAGTCGGCCCCGGCGCTCAGCACGACCCAGGGCACCTTCGTCGCGCGGCTCAGGCGCTCGCAGTTCTTGCGGAGCTCGTCGGGGTTCGTCGTCACCTTCGGGTCGCCGGGGAATTCCGCCTTCAACACGTCGATCCCCAGAGGACCGAGCGCCTCCGCGGTCCGGATGACCGTATCGGCCTTGTGGTGAGCGAACGCCTCCTCGCTCTCGTCGACGGGATACGACATCGGCTCGCACACGAACGTGAGGTCGAGACGCTGGCATTCGTCCGCGATCGACTGGACGACCTTCACCTGGTGGTCTACGATCTCGCGCGGGGCGTCCGGATTGAAGAAGACGAGGAGCTTCGCCGCGCTGGCGCCGAGGCGCTTCACCTTCTCGACGCTCCAACCGTCGAGGAGCGTCGTGAGCCGCCAGTTCCCTTTCTTCTCGTATCCGGACTGCTCCAGGGCGACGAGCAGGCCCGTGCGGCCCGGCAGGGCGAACCGATTGACCGCCGGCGCCACTCCAAACTCCGGATCAAGGAGGTAGCCGCTCGCGTGGGGGGCGAGGGCCTCCGTGACACCGAGCTTCACCGCCTCCATCTCCGCATACGTCGCGGCCTTCGGATTCTCCGGATGGAGCATCTTCTGGAGG
>VBLV01000243.1:0-2043 GCA_005879045.1 Methanobacteriota archaeon
AGAAGGGAACTGTTCACCGCGAAGTTAGCTTCCCTGAAGACCACAGGGGGACTACCAATGATTTCACCGACTTCTCGCCTTGAGGTCCGAAGTCTGTCCTCGAATTCTCCCGCTTCGAGTTCAGTTGCAAATGCGGGATCGGTATGTGTACCGTGACAACAAACGAAGGATCCGATGTTGCGAGCTTTTCGAATCATGTCAGCGTACTGTCTAGCGACGGGAGCCTCGACGAAGAGATCTGTCCTGAAGCCTGCGTTGCCAATTACTTCTAGAAGGACCGGAAGAGCTGCCTCGACCCCACGGAAACTGTTCGTGAGGTGGCGCACAATATCTCGTTCTGCGTCGATGCTGATGAGGAGCCTCCGCCTCAGTGTTCCACCCCATAGGAGGAAAGGAAACGACCTGCGACGCCGTTCCAGTCGAACTCGGTGCACGCTCGATCCCGAGCATGCTTTGCAAGCGTGCTTGCCAGAGTCTGATCAGAGAGAAGAAGATTGATTCCATCTGCGAGGGCGGCCGGCGTTGGTTCCACAAGCAGCGCGTGCGTTCGGTCCTGAAGTGCCTCCTGAACAAAGGGCAATTTGAGCGAAACGATTGGAGCGCCGGCCCGCATCGCCTCGAGGAGGGCAAGACTTAATCCCTCCTGAAACGAAGAGTGACAGTAAACATGGCACGCCGTATACAACGCGCGAGGATCCGCTACGTCTCCAAGGAATCGAATCCGCCTTTCAAGACCGAGGCGAAGCACCTCCTCCTGTACGGCTGGCAGAAGCGAACCACCGCCTGCAACAACCACGCCGACTTCGCTCAACCGCGGATCTCTGAGGGCCTCGAGGAGGAGACGGAATCCCCTGACCTTCTCGGGCCACTCAAACTTGGATACGACGCCAATAGTCCGAGACCACCCAGCTTCTATTGAGATTTCTCGCAAGGCGTTCACCGCTTCCGGAGAAACGACCTGCTCTTCAGTTCCCGGGGGGACCACATCGACCAGATCTCTTGGAAGCCCCATCTTCATCTCGTCCTTCAAAAATCGACTCGGGAACGTAACCCGATCGCATTGAAGGAGCATTCGCCGCAGGGAACGTCTAGCGACCCGATTCGACGTCTGCCAAGATGTGTGAAACGTGAACACGACCCGTCGGGTCGACCGGGTCCTCGACTTCAACGCTGCTCTGAGAGCATACCAGTGCGCGTGAGCGTGGATGAAATCCGGACGAATTTTCGCCACTACAGCTGCTGCAGCTCCAACAAAGTGCCGAGGACTGCCTCCTAAGACCTCGACCTCCTCTGACGTAGAGCCTTCGCGGGCAACTATGTGAACATCTAGACCGAGCCGACGTAGTCCCCTTCCTAGCCCCGCGACGAAGCTCGTGATGCCCCCTCGAATCGGCGCGACATATGGCGTAATCATGACGACCGACAGTGGACGCAAGAGTCACCCGAGAAAGTAAATCGTGGATAGGGAGTCCTGATAAACGGCATACCGTTCTACGCTCGCAGTTTGGAGGAGAATGGCTGGATACAGGTTGCCGTAAGCTGTGAATTCTCCTGGGTACGCTCTGACCTCGAGGAGATACCTTACCTGGTAGTTTGCATAGCTGGCGGGAATGGCACCAACCGGGGCCTGCAAAAGACCCACCCAATCTGCCTCGGCCTGAACATCAAGAAGTTCGAACGGCGAGTCGGCATCTACGCTCAGATGGTTCAACGGGATGGACACAATCTGGCCGGCTACGCGCGATCTATCCACGAAACCGAACATTAGAAGTTCAGGGCTTTGGAACGCTGTTGTGGCACCTCCAACGGGGAGGTAGGGAATGCCCGAAATCGCATGAACGCGACTGCCTGTCAGACCTTCATTCGTAATAACCGTGCCGGCTGTGTCGTAACGCAGGTACTGGGCCACGTTGTAGGATCCGTTCGCCATATGGGAGACTAGAGCCAAGTCATAGCTCGAAATGGAGACGGAACTCACGAGGACGAAAGCAGCCGTAGCAGCAATCGCAAAGGCCCGGCGCTTTGATGACCGAATTCGTTTCA
>VBLV01000243.1:2084-3018 GCA_005879045.1 Methanobacteriota archaeon
TGTCGGAGGAACAGCATGGGTAAGAACGCGAGCAGGGCCACGACTACGAACGGGTCTGCATAGCTTTTGTTCCGCCTGAGGCCGACCCCTGCGATTCCTAAAACGGCAAGAGGCAGGAGAATCCCGGAATTCCTCGCGAGACTTATCCCGAGGTTCGCGAACTGGATTGCGAGAGAGTTCCCAGAGATCAGGGCGCCGGATGAGTATTCGCCTAACACATCGGTCGACGCCAGAGTCCCGAATGAAACCCCGACAACTGCGATAACAGACACGAGCGGCGCCCAACGGATGAATCGACGTCGCAGAAAAATCTGGGGGCTGCGGACCCTGAGAGTCCGGAGAGCGGTCAATAGAATGCCTGTAACCACGTAAGCAAATCCAATCAAGGAAACGAAGATTGTCAGTCGGTGGAAGGACATCATCACAAAAAACGTGGCTCCGAGGACGATTGCAATATTCTTACTCGGACGATGTGCCAAACGGATTAGACCCCAGAGCAAGAGTGGTAGAAGGACCGTGAAAAGGACTCGAGTCGGTACCTGCCACGTCAAGGCCGTAATGAGTTCTGGAGTCAGGGACAAGACCAAAGACGTCGTCAAAGCAAAGGAGTCGGAATGGGTGAACTCCCGACCGAGGATGAAACCTGCAAGCATCGAGATCAGGGCCACTACCATGTCCAAATACACAACGGCCCCTTCGATAGACCCATTCGAAAGCAGGGAGAATGCGGCTAGGAGGAAGGGGCTGCCGCTCGGGTGGCTCAAAGGGTACAGCCCGAAGTAAGAAAGAGGGTTGAGGACCCACAGGGCAACGCCGTGTTGCTTCAGCGAGGTGGCCATCCCGTGCCAAACGAAGCTGTCGACACCGAGTTCATGTGATGTGCTCGGATACCGCAATAGAAAATTCAGGCATGCGAGCGCAGCAAGCAGCATCA
>VBLV01000243.1:3085-3455 GCA_005879045.1 Methanobacteriota archaeon
AAGAGAATCCCATCGCCGCAGGATGAGATTCCGGAGCCCCGCAGATGTCCCATCAAAGAAAAAGCCGGTCCGACCTTCTATCAGGACACGAGGAAGGTCTCCGACGGCGGTTGCAAAGACCGGAGTGCCGCATGCGAATGACTCCAATACAACGGTCGGAAGTCCTTCGAAAGAAGACGATAGGACGAGTACATCTGCGGCCGAAAGAAGGGTCGGCATTTGATGATGTGGCACAGTGCCTAGAAAACGAACGGGCGCGTTTTCAGGGATTGAAAGTCCGTCTCCCTTGCGCGGTTCGCCGCCGGCGATCAGCAAAAGGGGACTTCCTTCCAATCCCCGCAATGCCTCAATCGGAACAGCGATCCTCTTC
>VBLV01000244.1 GCA_005879045.1 Methanobacteriota archaeon
AGGAGGGCGAAGAGTGGCAGGGCCGCGACGGCCGGCCGCCCCATCGTGACGGCCATGCCGACCGCTGCGACGCTCGCCGATAGGCCGCCGGCCCCGAGCAGGCTGACGAGTTGGAACAGCAGGTCCGCCGCGAGGTACTCCCGCGGACGCACATCGGCGGTGAGGAAGAAGTCGAACTCCGACGCATGGGCCGTGACGCCGGCGCCGAGCGCGTACAGCATGCCGAAGGACAGGAGGCCCGCCAGCGGAGCCGCGAGGACGCCGATGGCGGCGGTCGTGTCGGCGTCCCTCACCGTGGTCCCCAGCGTGACACCGAAGCCGAATCCGGACGGCAGGAAGATCAAGATCAACGCGAGATAGGCGAGCGGCCCGAACCGGCCCCGGAGGGCGGGCCCGAAGAAGAACCGGAGTTTGTAGGTGAACAGGGTGAAGATCCGACCCACGGCCTATCCTCTCCGGAACCAGCCCCGACGGCGGGGGCTCTCGACGATCGGCGCCGCGGCTTCCTGCGTCAACCTCAGGAACACGTCTTCGAGGCTCCCCTCCTCCCCGGTCTGCGCTTGCGCCCGGAGCGCCGCGAGGTCCCCGGTCGCCACGTTCCGCCCATGATTCACGATCGCCACGCGCCGGCAGAGGCGCTCCGCCGTGTCGAGCTGGTGCGTCGAGACGAGGACGGTGGCGCCGGCATGGGCCATCGTCGCGAGGCGCTCCTTGAGCAGATGTTGTCCCGACGGATCGATGCCAATCAGCGGTTCATCGAGCACCAGGATCGACGGCTCGTGGATGATCGCGGCCGCGAAGGCGACCTTCGCCTTCATCCCTTTCGACAGCGAGGCGATCGTCTCGTCGGCCTTCGGCGCGAGGTCGAGGGCCTTCAGGAGTTCCGACGTCCGCGCGGCGAGCCGGTCCTTCGGGAGATTGCGGATCCGGCCGACGTACCCGAGGAACTCGGTCGGCGTCAGGTACTCGGGGAGGGTCGGGGCCTCCGGCATGTAGCCCAGTTCCGCTTTGTAGGCGACCGGATCGACGAGGACATCATGGCCTCGCACCCGCACGATCCCGTAGTCCGGCCGCAGCAACCCGACGAGGATCTTCAGCGTCGTCGTCTTGCCGGCGCCGTTCGGGCCAATGAGGCCGAGGATTTCGCTCGGGTACGCGTCGAGGGAGAGGCCTTGGAGGGCCGGTTTGCCGTCGTACGATTTCCATAGCTGCTGCAACTCGATCGCGGGCAAGGGCATGCGAATCGTCGACGAGACGCGTCCGCGAGATTTGAAGGGTGGGGTGGAGTGCCGTATTCAGGCCAGGCGGCGCGTCTGTCGTGCCGAGCGCGGATCTCGAGTTGCAGGGACCCGAGGCCGGTCGGCCTCACACGACCTTCTTTCCCAGAAGACCCCGGAGTCGCCCCGCCTTCGCGGTCATTCCTTCGCGATCGTAGAACACGACGGCCTCGGCCAGGTCTTCCCGCCAGCATCGCGCGCCGGAGCTGGGCTTGCGCCTCCCATGCGGCCGCGACGCCGCCCCAATCCTCCGCGGCGCCGAGGACGTCCTGCGCCTTCGTGAAGGTCACGAACGCGAGGTCGAGCCGCCCCGTCTTCCCGTAGAGGCTCGCCAGGTTCAGGAATGCCCAGCCGCGGCCCTGAAGGTGCGCTCGATCGTCCTTCCGATGGAACCGCTCGAGGGCGTCGACCAGGAACGCTTCCGCGCGTTTCGGATCGTCCCGGTTCGCGGCGAATACGCCGGCCGCGAGGAGCGCCTGACCGAGGAGCCCCGGCTCACCGGAGGCCTTCGCCTCGTGCAATGCCGCATCGAGGGCCGTCCGCGCGTCGTCCCACCGGCGGAGTTCCATCAGCGCGTTCCCCTGCCGGAGGAGGGCCAGCGCGCGCATCGCCGAATCCGAGGATGCCCGGGCGAGTGTCGCATAGAGGTCCGCGGCCTCC
>VBLV01000246.1:0-390 GCA_005879045.1 Methanobacteriota archaeon
GACGACCTTCCCGGTCTTCATGTCGTTGACGGCGATGGCCGGATCGCCCTGGAAGTCGATTTGGATCGACGAGGCCCCCGGCTGGATGATGTTGTTCAATGGCTCCGCGGTCGCCGCGTTCTTGCCCCAGTAGTTCGGGTCCGGATTGATCGTGTAACTCGGGGCGCTCGTGAGATCGAGGAAGCCGCCGCTCAGCACATACGGTCCTGTGCCGATCATGCTCGTGGTCATCCACGTGTTGTCCGCGTCGGGGACGACGCCACCATGCGCACGGATCACGATTGGATCGACCGCACTGGCAATGGGGCCCGCAATCGAGGCGAGCAAGAACGCGTACGGGGCGTACCCGAGGTAGCCGTTCCCCGTCTTCAGGACGAGCGTGTATCGGTC
>VBLV01000246.1:450-2683 GCA_005879045.1 Methanobacteriota archaeon
GGCATTCGTCACCCAGGCGGACGAATTCGCGCTGTCATTCGCGTCCGAGTAGTAATTCACTCCAGGATACCAGAAATTCTCTTGGAGAATGAAGCTGCCCGCTCGGTTCATCACGATGGCCCGATAGAGGCTGAACCACATCACGTACGCGTTGAACGGGTCGCCGTTGGAGAAGTGGACATCTTGCCGGAGGACAAAGGTGTAGTTGAATCCATCCGCAGAAACCGTCCAGCTCTTCGCGAGGACGGGAACGAAGGTCACGTAGGAGCTTCCGTTATAGTTCACCAGGCTTTGGTACACCTGCTGGACGATCCCCCAACCCGGGGTCGAGAATGTCGTGTGCGGGTCGAGCGTGTCCGGCCGCTCCGGCTGGTCGAAGATCAACGGATTCGTCGACGTGAAGTTGCACGCCGAACTCTGCGAGAAAAAGACGTAGTAGGCCGTCGCGGCCGAGACCGCCAGGATGATCACGACGAGGATGACAATGATTCGAATCGTTCGCGGATTCCTGCCGCCGGCCTGCATCGGCGGCGGAGATGGCGCGACACCCGATTGGTCCTGAGAGGGCTCCAAGTTTCTCCTCCGAAGCGCGGAAAGGTGCTATCGCATATAACGCTTGGCCCCGAGAGAAAGGCGCGTCAAGGAATGAGGAGCGGAGCAATCACCAAGGTGATCGTCGAGAGCAGTTTTACCAGGATGTGCAGCGAGGGTCCCGCTGTGTCTTTGAACGGGTCGCCGACCGTGTCGCCGACGACGGCCGCTTTGTGCGTCGCGCTTCCTTTGCCGCCGAGATTGCCGGCCTCGATGAACTTCTTCGCATTGTCCCATGCGCCGCCGCCCGTGTTCAGGACGAGGGCCATGAGAACGCCCACGATCGTTCCCACCATGAGCGTGGCTCCGAGGGGCTCGCCTGCGGGAAGCGGCGAGAGCCGGAGGGTGACGGGATCGAGGACGTAGGTGATCTTGACGAAACGAAAGATCAGGCCGACGGCCAAAGGGGTCGCGACGGCGAGGATTCCCGGGATGACCATCTCTCGGAGGGCGCTGCGGGTGCAGATGTCCACGGTTCGGCCATAATCGGGCTTCACGGTGCCCGCCATGATTCCCGGGTTCTCGCGGAACTGATCCCGCACGTCCTTGATGATGGACCACGCCGCGCGGCCCACCGCGCGGATCGCGAACGCGGTGAAGAGGAACACCAGGGCGGCTCCCATGAATCCGCCGATGAACGTCTCGGGATGCGCGAGGTCGACGGCCTTCACCCGCGCTTCGGATAGGAACGCGTTGAACAGGAGGAATGCCGCGAGGGCGGCGCTTCCCACCGCGTACCCCTTTGTAAGGGCCTTCGTCGTGTTGCCCGCCGCATCGAGCTTGTCCATGTTCTTGCGTGCGGCCTCGGACATGCCGGCCATCTCGATTATGCCCGCGCCGTTGTCGACGATCGGCCCGAAGGTGTCCATCGCCAGGATGTAGGCCGCCGTCGCGAGCATGCCCATCGTCGCGATCGCGGTCCCGTAGATGCCGCCGCCGGGGATCCCTGTGGATTCTCCAAGCCAAAACGAGAACAGAATCGCAATGGACACGACAACCGCGGGAATCGCGGTCGCCTCGAGACCGACCGCGAAGCCGGAGATGATGTTCGTCGCAGGCCCGGTCTCCGAAGATTTCGCGATGTCTCTCACGGGTCGATACCGGGCTTCCGTGTAGTATTGGGTGACCCACACGTAGACGACCGCGGTCACCATGCCGGCGATGCCGCAGACCCAGTAGTAGGCCCAGGTCAGACTACCCGACGCCGTCGGCGAGGACGGTTGCAGCATCGCCCACGCCCCCACGCCGAAGAGGATCGCCGCGAGGACCGACGCCACGATGTATCCGCGGTTCAAGGCGCTCATCGGTGCTTCGTCCTCGCGCGCACGGACTACGAAAACTCCGACGATGCTCGCGACGAGGCCGAACGACCGCGCGACGAGCGGGAAGATGACGCCTGCGATCCCGAAAAACGGAAAGAGGACGACGCCAAGGACCATCGCACCGATGTTCTCCGCGGCGGTCGACTCGAAGAGGTCTGCCCCGCGGCCCGCACAGTCTCCGACGTTGTCCCCGACCAAATCCGCGACGACGGCGGGATTTCTCGGGTCGTCCTCCGGGATTCCCGCCTCCACCTTGCCGACGAGGTCAGCCCCCACATCTGCCGCCTTCGTGTAGATGCCGCCGCCAAGCTGTGCGAACA
>VBLV01000246.1:2716-5679 GCA_005879045.1 Methanobacteriota archaeon
CGAGAGGATCAGGCTGTCTTCGGTGGCCTTGGCCGTGCACAGGGCCACCGTGTACCCCGCCTTGATGCAGTCGTCAAACGTCGTCGGGTTGATGGCGGATCCCAAGGCCCCGTACCCGTAATACAAAAGGGCCACGCCCGCGAGAGACATGCTGACAATCGAAAGGCCCGAGACCGCGCCGCCCCGGAGCGCGATGACGAGGGCATCGTTGAAGGACTTGAGAGAACCAGCGGCGGACCGAACGTTTGAGCGGATCGCGATGTGCATTCCGATGTAGCCGGAGAGTGCCGAGAACGTCGCTCCGAGGGCGAAGGCGCCGGCCGTCTCGAATCCGACCAGGGGCCCTTTCTGGGCACCGAGCGCGACCGCGAACAGGATCGCGAGGGCCGCCGCGATCAAGGCGATCGTCTTGTACTGCCGACGCAGGAACGCTCGCGCACCCTGTTGGATTGCCCCCGCAATCTCCCGCATCGGGTCCGAGCCCGTCTCCCGTCGGAGGATGTCTCGCGTCAAGATTGCCGCGAAACCGAGCCCCGCGAGGATCGCGATGGGGATGATGAAGCTCAGATCGATTTGGGCCGTGGCATCCGCTCCTCCGCCGTGAGCGCGGCCGCAAGTTCCTCCACGTATTTAGGCTTTGACGGGTCGCTCAGGCGCCGTACTTCTCCATGCGGTTCGAGGCGTTCAGGAGGACGTTCATCACGTCCGTCCCACGGAGCCGACCGAGGGCGCCGTGCGCCATGCTCCGCTCGTCGAAATTGAGGACGTCGTCCACACGGAGGCCTTCGCCGAAGATCGTGAGCGGCACGGGATCTCCGGAGTGGTCCTTCAACGCGACCGGCGTCGAGTGGTCGGCCGTGAGGGCCACGACGACGTCGGTGGAGAGCATCGCCTTCAGGTGGCCCATCATCGCGTCCATCCTCTCGACGACGCGGATCTTTTCCGACGCCTTCCCGTCATGGCCGCAAAGATCCGGCGCCTTCACGTGCAGGACGACCAGATCGTGGGTGCGCAACGCGTCCATCGCGGCGTCCGCCTTCGCGATCATGTCCGTGTCGAGGCCGCCGGTCGCACCGGGCACGTCGATCACGTCCATGCCAAATATTCGGAACATCCCGCGAATCAGCGCGACCCCCGCGATTCCCGCGGCCGTCAGATGGAACCGCTCGGTGATCGGAACGAGATCCGGGAACACGCCGGCCCCGCGCAGCACGACCGCATTCGCGGGCGGTTCGCCTTTCGCGACGCGCGCGCGGTTCACCGGATGGGACTTGAGGATCTTGTGCGACTGTTGCGTGAAGGCGTTGACAATCTTGGCCGTCGCCTTCGCGGCGGGTTCGAGGGGTTTCGATTCCTGGATCGGTTCGCCGACGTCGTGCGGGTCCGTGTCTGTGACGCGCGGAGACAGACCGCGGCCCCGAAGGACGACCGCGACGCGGTGCTCTGTCCCCGCCCGCACGATCACCTTGATGCGGCCCAGCTTGAGGCCATCGAGGGCCTTCGCCAGCTCTTCCGTTCCCTCCCGAATCCGTCCGGCCCGGCGGTCGGTGAGCTGCATGTCCTCGTCGACCGATGCAAAGTTCCCCCGAAACGCGATGTCCCCCGGTTCGAGGTCGATGCCCACGCCCGCGGCTTCGAAGGGCCCCCGACCCGTGTAGACCTCGTGGGGATCGTATCCGAAAAGCGCGAGGTGGCTCGTGTCGCTGCCCGCGGCGACCCCGGGCGCGATCGGATCGACGAGCCCATTCACGCCGTTCGACGCGAACCAGTCCAGGTTCGGCTTCGGGGTGGCCTCGAGCGGCGTCTTGTGGCCGAGCTCGATGAGCGGTCGGTCCCCCAGGCCGTCAAAAATCACGAGGAGGATCTTGCGCGCATCCATTTCAGCCGCCGAAGGTCCGGTCCCTAGATATGTCTTTGCTGGCCGCACGCCGACGTCAAGACCGCATCAACGTTTCCGCGAAGATATTTGCCGCCGTTCGACGTGTTCCAAGTTGCCGGAGGCATCGCACGGCCGCGATCGTTACCTGTCCGCGTTGCGGCGCGCCGAACTCCTCGGGGAATCAGTTCTGCTCGAACTGCGGAGTCCCGTTGTCGACGTCGATCCCACCGGCGACGATTCCGACACCGTACCCACCGATGTGGTCGCCTCCGCCGCCGCGTTCGACGGGAAACCTGAGCGTCGTCGTGGTGGTTCTCGTGATCGTGTTCCTGGTCGTCCTGGCCGGCGTGGCGGCCGTGTTGGTCGGGCGGCGGGTCGCCGTTCCGACCTCGTCCCCTCCTCGCGTCATGGGGGTCCTGGTCGGCCTCTCTGGCGACGGGACGAACTGGACTCTCACAATCACGTCCGTCCCCACGGGCCTGTATCCATTCACGGCGACGTGGCGAGTGGAGGCGCCACCGCCCTCGCCCCGACGACGTTCGCTTCCCTCAGTTACGCTTCGGTCAGAGCCGCCTACGTCCCGAGCCAACCGGGCGGCCCGGTCTCGGTGGGCGACCGGCTCCTCGTCAGCACAACGACGTATCCCGCCGGGGACAGCTACCAGATCTCCGACAGCACGTCGATCCTCGCCGCCGGCCGGTTGCAGTGAAGCGATCGATCTACGTCCGGGCGTCGGCCTTCGCCACGCTCACGGGCATGCCCGGGGTTGCCTCGAGCTGGCCCGCGGCGCTCGCTTCCCTCCGGGAAATCTCGAGGAATCCGCTCGAGGAGAGGGTGGCGAGAAGGTCCCCCGGCGCGACCACGCCGTACGTCCTCACGAACGGCACAGTCATTTCATAGCCGCCGACCGTCACCGCAAGGTGGTCGCCGAACGACCACGCCTTCTCGGCGAGCGGCCGCGGGATGTTCGTGACGACGTTGCCGAAGCGATCGTACGTGATGACGATGGCGTCGAAGCCGCCTTTGCGCTTCTTCGGCTGCCCGAAGTCCAGGTCGACGAAATCGCGAATCGTCGGTCCGACGT
>VBLV01000272.1 GCA_005879045.1 Methanobacteriota archaeon
CCGACTTTGCCTGGTATTCCTTGTAGCTCGCGGCGGTGAAGAAACCCCGTTCCAGCTTCTTGACTTTGTGATGCAACTTCACGATGACAAGACCGTCGATGTCTTTCGGGTCCTCGATCTTTTCCGGGGCGGGAAGCCCGGCTTTCTCGAGGATCCAGTAGTAGCTCCGTTCCTCCTCCCGCTCCTCCGTCCGGAGGAGGTTCCGGCTCCCGAAGAGAGGCACCCGGAATGATCGCTCGATTTCGTCGAGATCGCAGTACGAGATGAAGGAGCGATTCGGAATGAAGACCGCGTTCGACTTGCGCAGGCGGTCTTGCATCTTCTCGCTCAGTACGTCCTGAAACTTCGAGAGCACGATCGCTTCGTCGACCATCCCTCGGACCGCGCGGCCCTCTTTGTCCCGCATCGCATGGAAGTACCGCGCATACGGAGTCGCCCGGCCTTTCTCGCACACGACCAAGGTCGGGAATCCTTCCTCGATTGCACCGTCGCACACAGCCAATCGTCGCGATTCGGATGGCGGACGGATCGTACCCCTCCAGGACTTTCAGAATCGCCTCGCGGCCGACGATCGTCCCCGTCCCCTCCCGGTGCGGCCCCATGGTACGTCCGAGTTTAATCCTTTGCGCGCACGCGGCTCGAGACCATGGAGGAACGTCTTTATCGGCCGATTCATTTCGAGCCACGTTGGACGCACGATCGGTCAGAAGGCGGGGGTGGCGCGTCGGAGATGACGGGAGTGGCGTCCTTCGGGTCCGGACGCGGGAGCTTCACCCGCACGGAATCAGGGACCCGGAGACCCTCGCGATGGGATCGCCGTGACGGAGTTCTCCGCTCGGACGCGCGCCGCAAACCTGGAGCGGATGCGGACGGAATCGTTCGATGTCCTCGTGGTGGGTGGCGGAGTCGTCGGCGCGGGTGTCGCGCGAGACGTCGCATGTCGCGGCTTCGCCACGGCCCTCGTCGATCGGGGCGACTTCGCCTCCGGGACGAGCGGCAAGACGTCCCGGCTGGTCCATGGGGGGCTCCGATACCTGCGGAACTATCGGTTCGGCCTCGTCCGGCGAGCCGTCCGAGAACGGGACCTCTTGCTCCGGAACGCCCCGGGCCTCGTCCATCCGCTCCCGTTCCTCATCCCGGCGTACGCCGACCACGGTCCGAGCCGGACGCTTCTCCGCTTCGGCCTGTTCGTGTATGACCTCTTGTCGAAGGAGAAGACGCTCCCTCGCCGATCTTGGCTCTCGGCCGAGGAAGCTCGGGAGCGGGAGCCGCGGATCGCAGGGCCCGGACTCGGAGGAGCAGGACTCTACTATGACGCGTGGACGGACGACTCCCGCCTCGTGCTCGCGATCGTGCAGGATGCGGCCGCGGCGGGAGCGATCGTCGCGAACTACGTCGAGGTGGAAGGCCTCGTCCGCCAGGGGGGTCGCGTCGCAGGCGCGCGACTCCGGGATGCGATGAGAGGTGCCTCTTTCGAGGTCTCTGCGCGGTTCGTGGTGAACGCGACGGGCGTCTGGCTCGACCGGGTGCGGACCGCCCGACGCGGTCCAACCATCCGGCCGACGAAGGGGATTCACGTCTTGGTCCCGCGTGCGAAGATTGGGAACCGCTCCGCCCTCGCCCTCAGCGCGAAGCGTGATGGCCGGGTCGTGTTCGTGCTGCCTTGGCGGAACTTGGCCCTCGTAGGTACGACCGATACAGACTTTCGCGGCGACCCGGACCGGGTCGTCCCGGACTCAGAGGACGTCGCCTATCTCCTAGAGACGGTGAACGCGGCGTTCCCGGACGCCCATCTAAGCCCTGCAGATGTCGTGAGCGCCTACGCAGGCCTGCGTCCCCTCCTCCGCAAAGGCGGAGCGGAGAAATCGGAATCGGACATTTCGAGGGATCACGCGATACTCTGGGACCCCGACGGCCTCATCTCGGTGACGGGCGGCAAGCTGACGACCCATCGGATCATGGCCGAAGAGGTCGGCGGGCTGCTCGCACTCCGACTCCGTCGCCCGCGATCGAGCGCCACGCGGAATCGTCCCCTCGGCCCTCCAGCGAGTCCGTTGGATGAATTCACGGGCCTTGGTTTCGACGAGGAGACCGCTCTTCATCTCCAAGGTCGCTACGCGCCGGAGCAAATGCGCCGGTTCCTTGGCGCACCGTCCGCCCGAGAGCGAATCCTCCGGTCGACCCCGCACACATGGGCGGAGGTGGACATCGCGATGGATGAAGAGATGGCGATGACCATCGCAGACGTGTTGGTCCGCAGGCTGGGTCTCTTCTACGAGTCGCCGGACCAAGGAGTGAACGCTGCGGCGATGGTGGCGGAACGGATGGGAAAGGTCTTGGGCTGGGATTCTCAGAGGATGG
>VBLV01000154.1 GCA_005879045.1 Methanobacteriota archaeon
GATCGTCCGCTTGCATCAGGAGGGCCTGTCGACGGCCTCCATCGGCGTACGGCTGCGGGACGCCTACGGCGTTCCGAACGTGCACCTCGCGACCGGTCGCAGCGTGACCGAGATCCTGTCTTCCAAGGGGACGAAATTCACTTTGCCGGAAGACCTCGCCAGCCTGATCAAACGAGCCGCGAGCCTTCAGACCCATCTCAAGGACCATCGGAAGGACCTGAGCAACCGACGCGGCCTCGAGTTGATCGAGTCACGCATCCGCCGACTGTCCCGGTACTACAAGTCGCGCGGCGTCCTGCCGGCGGACTGGGATTTCTCCTTGAAGCTCGCGGAGCTGCAAGTGAAGTAGGTGGCCCATGGTCAAGGGCCTGGACGATCTGGCGCCCGAGGGCCTGCTCGATCGGGCGCGGAAGGCCGCGGGTCTCGTCGACGACGCGGCCCGGGTCCGCATCTTCTGCCATTACGATCCGGACGGCACGACCTCCGCCTCGATCTTGGCCCGGGCCCTGATGCGCCGCGGCAAGCGAATCCACGCGACTATGGCGCACGCCCTCGATGGGACGTCCGCAGCCCGCCTCCAGGAGGAATCGAACGAGCTCTTGGTCGTGAGCGACATGGGATCCGGCCAGCTCGATCTCCTCGAAAGCCTTCCGTATCCGGTCGTCGTCCTGGATCACCACAAGCCGATCCGCGACTCCGAGAAGATCGCCCACGTGAATCCACACTTCTTCGGCGTCGATGGGGCACGGGAAATGTGTGGCTCGACGACGACGTGGCTTTTCGCCCTCGTCCTCGACGAGCGGAACTGGGATCTAGCCGGGCCAGCAATGGCCGGTGCGATCGGGGACAAACAGGCGCTCGGGGGTTTTGTCGGCGTGAATGCCGCCCTGTTCGACGAAGCCAAGGACCGCAAGGTCGTCGTCCCGGAGCGCCGACTCGCCCTTCGGGACCTGCCAATCGGAAAGGCGCTAACGCTTTCGATTGAACCGTACTTCCGCGGCCTCTCGGGGCGACCCGACGCGGCCGCCGGCTTTCTTCGTGCGCTGGGCCTTGACCCCGAGGCAAGCGTCCGCGATCTCGACGCAGGCGGCCGAAGAAAGTTGACGTCGATCTTGGCCGCCCGACTCGTGGAGCAACACGCGGCCCCGGAAGCGCTCGATGTCCTCGTGGCCGATCGATACTGGGTCGAGCCCGACCAGATGTACGCCCACGACCTCGAGGCGTACGTGAACAGCTGCGATCGTCTCGGACGAGAAGGCCTCGGGATGGCGGTGTGCCTTGGGGATCGCGAGGCGCTCTCGAGGGCGGAGAAGTTGCTCGATGAATACACATCGAAGGTCCTTGGCTATCTCGTCTCCCTCGAATCAAAAGGGCTGTTCCCGAAGAAACATATCCAGTTCTTCTATTGTGATGACGCAAGCCTCGCCGGCGTCGTCGCGGGAACGGGCATGTTGTTCTTCTTCGATCAAACGCGACCGACGCTCGGGCTCTCCGTCCTCGACGGTGTCACGAAAGTCTCCGCCCGCGGCACTCGCGCGCACATCGCTGCCGGAGTCGACCTCGCCGTGGCGTTGCGCGAAGCCGCGTCCGAGGTCTCCGGGAACGGCGGAGGCCACAACATCGCTTCGGGCGCGACGATCCCGAAGGGCAAAGAGGATCGGTTCCTTGCGCGCGTCGACGAGATCGTCGGACGCCAACTCGAAGGCCCGCCGGTGCGGGGTCAATAATTGTCCAAGAGGCGGCTCACTTCGCGGGATTCCAGGTCCGTCTTCAGAGCCGGCGACTCGAGGACCTTCATGTTCCGCTCTAGGAGGGCGAGCTCCTTCTCCTCGAGGGTGTCCGGACTCACGGGCAGCAGGATGATCGCCCGTCGCTGCATGACGAACTCGTTCACGTGTTCGACGAACATGAGGGTCTGCAGAAATCCGTTGTTGATGATCAGGTACTCCAAGCCATCGAGGAGCACCGCGCCCTCGCCGTTGTTGTCCTCGATGAACTTCTGAATGACCTTGGCGAGCGTGCCGATCGCCGTCGGGTTGTGATAGTCCTCCCCGGGCGTGTGGCTGAGCCAAATGATCCGCACGTCCGTCAGGCCGCGCTCGCGGCGCACGCGGTCTGGATACTGCCGAGTGATGCACAGGCTCGGAATTTTCTGAGCGAGCAGCATCTCGAAGAGACGGAAACTCAGTTCGGGCTTCTTCTCTTTCACGAGATAGCAGACGCCCTTCTCGAGCTCCATGGGCATCGCCGAGCGAAGTGCCTCAGCCTCCGTGCCCATTTCGCCTTCCTGAGGTTGCACCCATCCCATCGGTTTCTCCATAGCGGCTATCGTCTCTTCAAACTTCGTTCCAGATTATCACTGAGCACCTTGGCCGGAATTTCCGGGAGGGAAATCAGCGTCGTCTTCCCGACTTCGCCCTTCCCGCTCAACTTCGTGTCGACGAGGCCGAGGGCATCGAGGTCGCGCACATACTTCCAGAACTGGGTGTGGGCCCGCGGCTTCTCTTCGTACTCCTCGCACACGACGGCATACGCCTCTTCGGCGTCGCCCATCGTGATGTACGCCTTCTTGCGGCTCTTCCGGGCGATCGCCAAGAGCACGAGTTTCTTCGGGACGTCGAGGAGACCGAGGCGCTCTTGGACGTCCGTCGGATGAACGTGGGCCTTCGCGCCCCGGAGATGCTCTGGTGCGACCTCCTCCAAGGTCTCCTCATCCGCGAGCATGCCGGCCTTCTCGAGAAGCTCGATGGCGTACCGCGCATCCCCGAACTCGGACGCGATATCCGCGATCAGCTCGATGAGGTCCTCGCCGACGGTGCCCGGGTGCATCGCAAGCTGGACGCGGCCCGCGATGATGTCCCGTAGCTCCGCTCGATCGTACTTCGGGAACTCCACGACGTTCGATCGGCGGAACGTGCTCAGCGCGGCGCGGTCCATGTATTCCAACGCGTTCGGCCGCTGCGAGATCAGGATCATCGAGATGTTGCCTTTCGAGGCGATCGTCTCCTCCGCGATTCGCGCGAAGGAGTAGATCAGGTCCGCCCCGCTCTTCTTCAGGAGCGCATCCACTTCGTCCAAGATCACGATGAAGTGGAGCCGGTGCTTCTCGAGATGGCGTCGCAAGGTCTCCATTTTCTCAGCGATTGAGAATCCACGTTCCGGGAAGTGCGCATCGAAATGCTGGATTAGCCGAAGCAGGATGGCATCGTCGCCCATCCGCTGGCGGCAGTTCACCAGGTCCCAATCGACCGCGCGGTCCGATTCCGACGCGTATTTCTTGAAGTCCAGGCAGAAGCGCTTCGCCGTGTGGGTCTTCCCCGTCCCCACGGGGCCGTACAGGAATGCGTTGCTCGAGGCGCCGGCCTCGACGACGGGCCTCAGGAGGGTGAAGAGCCGTTGCGTTTGTCCCTCGCGGTGAATCATCTTTTCAGGCAGGTAGTCGAATGACAGTTTCCCCTGGTCTTTGAACACGGAGGGCCCGGCCCGGAACGACACAATCGACGCCAAGGCAGCGGACGCGCATAACCTTTGCCTCCGAGACCCGAAAGGCCATCAAGGAATCCGAGGTTGGCGGGTCGTGGCGGAGCGGTTCTTCTGTTTCGCATGCGGACGTGACCACCGCACAGGGACCGCGATCGCGCGGGATCACAAACGATACAGCATCGAGGGCGGGCACGAATCCGGCGGGATCTTCTCCGACCTGCGGGAGTTCTATCTTCAGACGAAAGGGATCGAAGCCGCGTTCCGCATCCTCGGATTCGAGGACGTCCGCGTGCATCCGCCCCGCTTCGGTCGTGGCTGGCCGTCACGCACCGAGATCGAGCGCGCATACCGAGACCGGGCCCGCCGCGACCATCCTGACGCTGGGGGCGATCCCCGCGAGTTCCGGAAGGTCCAGTGGGCGATCGAAGTGTTGCGGCGGTATCGGCCGCCGGATGCATGAGCGGGCGCCCGCAACGTTTATCGCGGTCCGGAAGATTGATTCGCTCGGAGGTTGACGGACGCCTTCCTCCCCCCGCGAAGCCTTCTCCACATTGCCCGACCAGGTCTTGCACGACCTCGCCGCAGCCCATGGGCTCGACCCGACGCGGTACCCGAACCGCAGTTCGCTGATCGAAGCGCTCGCCTCGCGCCCGGACGCCGAGGTCCTCCTGACGGAAGCGGACCGCCGACGAATGGAATACCACCTCGAACGACTTCGACCCCGTCAGCTCCGCGAGCTCGGCGAGCGACATCGGGTGAGCCTCCTCGGACTGAAGCGGAAATCGGACCTGGTCGCCACCATCGCCGCCGCCCCCGGCGCCCCCGAGATCCTCATGGAACTCGAGGCCCAGGACGCCGCGGAAAGGGATTCTGGATTCGTGTTGGGACGCGACGCCGATGTCGACTACGAACGGGTCGAGGAACTGCTCGATCAGGCCCGCAAAAGGTTCCAAGAACGCCAATTCGAGGCCGCGCTGACTGCGGCGCAAGAAGCGTCCCGCATCGCGGAGCGCACCACCGAACAGCTCCGCCGCGCTTCGTGGTCGTACGCCGTCCTCGCGGCGCAAGGTCTCCTGGAGCCGTGCAATCCGGAGGACCCGGAGACCGCGACGGCCCGCGCGCTCCTCGACCGCGCCCGAGACGTATTCTTCCAAGGCCAGCTCCTGGACGATGCCTTCCTGCAGGACCTGGTCCGGGCCGCGGAGGTGGCCCACTCGCGAGAGGCGGACCGCGTGCGGGATCTGCTCGCGTTCACGCGGGATTCGATTCGCGAGGCCGCGAACCTCGGTGCGTCGATTGCCTTGGCCGAGGACGCGTGGAAACGAGGGGGCGACTCCCTCGACCGGGATCGGCTTGCCGCGGCGCGGGAGAGTTTCGTCGAGGCCGCCCAGCGAGTGGAGGACGCGAGGATCCGCCGGATTCGCGAGGTCGAGGAATCGATTGGATTCGTCTCCGACCACATCGGCCTTGCGCGGAACGTCGGAGCGGACATGCGCGAGGCGGAGGAACTCCATCAGGCGGCGCAGACCGCCATCGCCGCCGGCGAGCACGGCCACGCGGGGGATCTCCTCAAACGCGCGGAGCGGCTCGCGATGAAAGGTCAACAACGACAGATCGAGCGGGCGATGCAGCTCCGGCAGGCTCAGGTCGAGAAGGCCCAGGGGATCATTGGCTCGTGTGAGCCCGTCTTGAAGGAAGCGGAGTCGTACGACCTCAGCGCGACCGAGGTCCGCGTTCTCCTTCGGCAGGCCCGGGACGTCCTCACGAAAGGCGATTACTTGGCGGGACTGACCTTCGCACGGAACGCGGAGGAAGCGGCTCAGCGGCTCGAAGCCCAGGTCGCCGACGAGCGCCGGCGGCGGGGCATCCAGAAGCCCGCATCCGGAACGTGCGGGGTGTGTCGATCCCCGCGCGTCACGTTCCAAGATGACGGATGGGGCCGGTGCGAGGATTGCGGGACCACATTCCGATGGCGCGGCCCGCTCGGCGTCTGGGAGCGCCTGAAGGCGATCCTGGTTCCATAGGCCGGCGACGTTCCATAGTCTTTTATCGAGTCGCCTGAATTCCGCGCGGATGGCGAAGCGGGACCTGCTCCGCCGAAAGGTCGAGGACATCGACATCTCGCCCTCTTCGGAGATCTCACGACTCGTCGAAGCGATGGGTCGCGGGGGCGGCTTTACCGCGAAGAAAATCGCCGTCGGGGTGGAGATCCTCCGGACGATGTTCGCTCGACCGGCGTGCACGACCTTCCTGTCGTTCCCGGCCGCGCTGATGGCCACGGGGGTCCGCGGCGTCTTGCGCGCCCTCGTCGAGAAAAGGCTCGTCGACGTCGTGGTGACGACCTGCGGCACCGCCGATCACGATCTCGCGCGGGTGTGGCAGCCATACTACCATGGCGACTTCGAATTGGACGACGTCGCCTTGCATCGCCTCGGAGTGAACCGTCTCGGGAACGTCCTCATCCCGAACACCTCATACGGAATCGTGCTGGAGAAAAAGATCCAGCCCATGCTCCGCGACCTGTGGGACTCCGGCGTCCGGGCACCGTCCACGAACGAATTGCTCTGGGAGCTGGGCCGACGCACCGGGAGCCGCCAATCGCTGCTCTGGTGGGCGTGGAAGAACCGCATCCCGGTCGTCGTTCCGGCGATGTTCGACGGGGCGGTCGGATATCAGCTCTGGTCTTTTTGGCAGGAGCACAAAGAGTTCGCGATCGACCAGTTCCGGGACGAGGCGGATCTCGCCGACCTCGTCTTCAGGGCGAAGGAAGCGGGCGCCCTGATGATCGGAGGCGGCGTCTCCAAGCATCACACGATCTGGTGGAACCAGTTCCGCGGGGGGCTCGACTACGGCGTCTACATCACGACGGCCCCGGAATGGGACGGCAGCCTGAGCGGAGCGCGGCTACGGGAAGGGATCTCTTGGGGCAAAGTGAAGGAGACCGCGAAGCAGGTGACGATTGAAGCGGACGCATCCGCAATTCTGCCAATGATGATTGCCGCGGCGCTCGGCCGCCCCCACCGATGATCCGAACCGGTCACTTGATGAGCCAGTAGCCCGCGGCCTTCTCGCGCGCACGGCGCTTCGCGTAGCCCTTCGACTGCAATTCTTGGAGGGCTTGGAGGACGAAATTCTTCCCGAGCTTGGACATCTTCGTGATCGCCTCCGCGTCGCGCATCTTGTCCTCCGACGTGATGCCGGCGGACTTCATCGTGTCGTAGACCTTGTTGGCTCGATCAGAAACGTCTTCGAGGGGCACGCGCGAACCCTCCGTGCGCGGGCCGGAAACTCGGGGCGGTGTTAAATAAGCTTTCCATCCTTGAGACCGGCGATGTGTCCCGGAGTGTGCAAGGACCGACTCGCGGATGCGTTCGACCGATTCGGACGGGTCCCGATCGAGAAACGGAAACTCGTCGTCCCACCGGACTACTCGGCGTTCCGGACGGCCGAGGATCCGTTCTGGGCCGCGGGTGGACTCCTCCGTGACGGGCGGGGTCGCGTCCTCCTGATCCGTCATGTTGCCGCGGCCGGTTGGGGCGACGCCTGGGTCACCCCCGGTGGCCGTATGGAGGAAGGGGAGACCACCGTGGACGGCTTGCGCCGCGAAGTGCGTGAGGAGGTGGGCTTGGACGCGGTGGAACCCGTCCTCACGCGCATTCTCCAGCAGACCTTCTCCGACGGCAACCGCGTGCGGTACGGGTACTTCGCCCAGTTCGTGGCGCGCGCGTCGTCCGCCGTCGCACGTCCGGGTCCCGACGTGCGAGAGACGCGGTGGTTTGAGACCTTGCCTCCAGACCTCGCGTTCCGAGAGGACTACGTCGCGGATTTCGAGCGTTTCATCCAGGCCGCAACCTTTTAGCGAATCGCCCGGATGGCGGGGCCGGGACCGATGGGACCAAAGCCGGCGCTGCTCGTCGTCGACATTCAAAACGACTTCTGCCCAGGTGGCGCGCTCGGTGTGCCGGACGGCGATGCAATCATTCCGCGGGTGAACCGAACCATCGCGCTCTTCGAACGCCGTCATCTGCCTGTCCTGTTCACGCGGGACTGGCATCCGCGGGAGACGAAACACTTCAAGGAATTTGGCGGGGCCTGGCCGGCGCATTGCATCCAGGGCACGAAAGGCGCCCGATTCCATCCGGACCTGCAGATGCCGAAGGGAGCGGTCATCGTGTCGAAGGGAATGGACCCGGAACAGGATTCGTATTCGGCCTTCCAGGCTTTCACCGATCGCGGCCGGGATCTCGAGTCGACCCTGCACGAGCTCGATGTGGACGAATTGTTCATCTGTGGCCTCGCGACAGACTATTGTGTGCGGGCGACGACGCTCGACGGCCTTCGACGCGGTCTCGCCATCCGCGTGCTTCGCGACGCGATTCGCGGGGTGGACCTGAAGTCCGGTGATTCGGACATGGCGATCAAGGAAATGCGCGTGCACGGCGCCCGTTTTTCGGAGAGCCGCGGAATCGCGAGACTTTTGGTGGGGGACTGAATCTCTCCGAGCACGCCGTCACCTGAAGGCGGCGAATCGTTGAAATAGACCAGACCGTTTCATTTGGCATCGTTCGCGACCAACTTTCGAGGGCGTGGACGTGGACGACGGAAGAGGAACGCGTTGGGGGGGCAGGAAATGGCTGGCAAAGGGAAGTCGAGCGGGGCTGGAGACGGTACGCGTGAACATCCGTGGCATCTGAAGACGCCGAGCGGAACGTCGGAATTCCTAGCATTTCGCGACGAAACGCTCGATCCACCCGCGCTCGTCGTCAAGTCGGGGAGCACGGAGCTTCGGTATCACCTTCGGTGCATCAACGATCTGCATTCGATGCTCAAGTCGCGCGGCGACTGGATGCTTCTCGGGAGCGCGGACGAGCAGAAGGCGGCGGCCGAGGGAACGATCGAAGCGTGGGGTCGATCCTCGAAGAATCCCGTTGGCGGGTGGTATGGATTGAAGAAAGGGCTGCGAGGGAGATTCGGCATGTACGTGCCCCCGGTGCTGGAAGTTCTCCACTTGGCCGAAGTCGAACACAACCCGAAGAACAACCGGATGAGAGCGCTGTAGTCCGCCTCCCCACGGAGGATCGGATTGGAGTCGCTTGCAACTGACGATCTGCAGGAGTTTCTTTCGAACCTGGCTCCTGAAAGAAAAGATGCATGAGCAAACCAAAGAATTCTTTCTCTAGCTTGCGTCCTCAACCCTTTTCAAAATGCGGAGGGCGGTGAGCGTAATCCACTTACTCGGCTTGCCGGCTTCTTCTAGTGCAAAGGGCTTGACTTTTCTCAGGTTGGGATCGTACCCTGTTCCCGCTCCTCGATCTGGATGCACTTTGTCAAGTCGCCAAGTTCCGTCACGCCGTCGTTTGTCGTCGAGGATCTTAAGGGCCGGCCTGAGTCGCCGGTCGTCTGCATAGCCCAACTTAGTGACAAAATCCAAACCAACAAGGATGTCGTAGTAATAGTGAACAGGGTAGTGGAACCTGAACCAGGGATCGTATCTTTTTTCTCCATCATCGAAAAGCTCTCTTTGGAGATAAAACTCGACTCCTCGCTCGATAGAGCGGTCGATGCTTTTGGTCCTTTTCTCCTTCGGTAGCACCGCGTACGCAGCGAGAGCTTCCCAGCTGTCAAGAGTTCCT
The DNA here is from genome assembly GCA_005879045.1 of Methanobacteriota archaeon. Classification (GTDB taxonomy): domain Archaea; phylum Thermoplasmatota; class Thermoplasmata; order RBG-16-68-12; family RBG-16-68-12; genus RBG-16-68-12. Next base: position 9,117 of record VBLV01000154.1, read on the forward strand.
TTGTCACTCGGGAAGCAGTTCCAGCCGCCGTCTTCCTTTTGATCTTCGAGTAGCCTATCGTACAGCTTCCGTACTCTGAAATCCTCAACGTAACCAAAGCGAGTTAGCAATCGCGCTGTGTTCCCGACGATGCATACTTCCTCATTGTATATGTTAATCGGTGATCCTAGTCCAAGCTTGTACTTGAAGAAGAGATCGGCAATCTTTCCAATTCTTCGATCTTTTGAAGTGAGCCCGAGGTCCGAAAGAACGAGAGCTCGCCAATTGGTAGTGACATAACCTGGCCGAATGAGAAAATTTAGCCATCTGAGAAAATTCGCTGGCCTCCGGAGAACATTCTCCTCCGTCGGACTTGCTGGTTCGTTTGGTTCCCAGTATCCTCCTGGTTTTTGCAGCTCTAGAATATCTTTGGCCCAGCCTCTTCGAGGAATCTTCGAGTACGCTTCTCTGACTTCTGGATCATTTTCTTTGCGACCCAAGAGGTCGACCAAAGTATAGTAGCGAACTGATGGTTGATCCTCCTCTAGTAGCCAGTCAACGACACCTTGATTCGTTAGATTGGAGTCTGAATTGGCCAACTTGTTCAATGAATACCGCCCATTCTAATTTTGGGCGAATTCATGCATGCGTATTACTCCTTTCCTTTTAGTCGGGTTCGATGGGCAGATCATCGACCTCCCTGGGCCGATCGTGCTGCCAACACGTTCGGCTCCACCAGTTCCGAATCGGGGCTTGAAGGGCCACGTTAAGCGCCTCCCTTATTGTCAGACGTCCGTCTCGGGCCATCTCGTGTCCTTTTGTTTAGATGCGGGCCGTCGTGTCCTAGGTACTGCAACGGGACCGTCTGGACAGTACGTTTATATAACGCGGTTGCCATACGAATGTCAGACAAAATTACCCGAGATGTCGGACGCGGACAAGGGTCCATATGCCATCGGAATCCGAGCGGGTTACGATCCGAATTCCCCCGGACAAAATCAAGGCGCTTCACCAGCTCGTCAAGAGCGGCGACTTCACCACGATTTCCGACGCGATTCGCGCGGCGATCGATCGGTTCATCGATGTGAAGTTCGCGCCGGACTACATCCGCAAGCTCATGATCGAACTGCCGAAGGGGAACGTCGTGGACCTGCAGCAGCTCGTGAAGTCGGGCGACTCCGTCTCCGTCGAGGACGCGGTCCGCAACGCGGTCCGGGAGTATGTCCGGCGTCGGCTCCACAAGGCCATGGAAGGGGCCGAGCGATAGGTCGACGTGGCGGGAACGCGCGATCCTTATGCGCGCGAGCAGGGCGGACCTTGCCAGGCCGCTCGGGATGGAATCAGGGATGGGCCTCGAGACTGCGCAGCGCACCGGGAACCAGTCGTTCCTCGACACGTTCGGCCCGGCCCGCCCGAAGGTCCTCGTGATCGGATGCGGTGGCGCGGGCGGGAACTCCGTTCACCGTCTCCATCGCATGGGGATCCACGGCGCCCGAACGGTCGTCGTGAACACGGACGCGGTCCATCTCGATTCGATTCAGGCGGACCGCAAGCTCCTGATCGGAGGGGGCGTGACGCGCGGGATGGGGGCCGGCGGTCGGCCAGAGATCGGCGAACGGTGCGCCGAGATCTCGGAGCAGGAACTCCGGAACCAGATTGGGGACGCAGATCTCACGTTCATCACGGTCGGACTGGGTGGAGGCACGGGGACGGGAGTCGCGCCCCATGTGGCGGAACTTGCCCAGGCTGCGGGGAGCGTCGTGATCAGCCTGGCGACCACGCCGTTCCGGGCGGAACGTGGCCGGATGATGAATGCGCGGGCGGGCATCCAACGACTCCGGGACCGCACGGATTCGCTGATTCTCCTCGACAACAACCGATTGCTGGACCTCGTCCCGAATCTCCCGGTCGAACAAGCCTTCGCGGTCATGGACCATCTGATCGGCGAAGTGGTCAAGGGCGTCACCGAGTCGATCACGGTGCCTTCGCTGATCAACCTGGACTTCAGCGACGTGCGCACGATCCTCCAGTCGGGCGGCACGTCCACGGTCTTCTACGGAGAGAACGCGGAAAACGACCCGGACAGGCTCGTTCGAGACACCCTCGACAATCCGCTCCTCGAGGTCGACTATCGCGGGGCGAACGGCGCCCTCATCCACATTAGCGCCGGCCCGGGTCTCCGGCTCCGCACCGCTCACGAAGTCGTGGAGGGCCTGACCGCCGCGATGCACCCGGACGCGAACGTCATCTTCGGGGTCCGAGTGGACCGCAAGTACAACGGGATTCTGCGCGTCCTCGTAATCATGACCGGGGTCCGTTCGCCGCTCGTGGAGGCTGTGCGCGAATCCGTCTCCATCGCCGATGTCGTCTCGGATGGAAGCGCCCGGCGGTCCATCGAGAACGAGCCTTCCCGGACGAATCGACGGCGCTGATCTCAGCGGGCGGGGGGCGGCGGTAGCATGACCATGGACGGTGCGTCTTCCTCCATCGTCTGGGTCAGCTGTCTCGGCTTCAGGCGGACCCGGATCGTTTCGGGTTTCGGCTTGATCATGTTCCATCCAGCCCGGGTCACGGCTCCGCCGACCATCGAGAGGACGACGTACATCCCGAACGTCAGGAACGTGATGGCGACCGGTTGCAGAATGCCACTAAGATCGAAGCTGAGCTGGAGGCCCGCCGTTGGGTCGGCCAAGCTGTCGCCCGAACGAGGCTGCATAGGGACCGCTTGGACCTGAGCGACGGCGCGACTTTCCTTCCCGTTGCCGTCGCGGATGGTGAGGCTGACCTGGTAGACGCTCGCATTCGCATACGTGTGCGGGCCGGGATTCCGACCCGCGGCACGGGTCCCATCGCCGAAGTTCCAGTCCCACGATGTGATCGCGACATCGCCTTGTCGAGAGGTGTCCTGGACGGTCGTCGTATTGGAACCATTCGTGTCCCACGTGAACGACGCACTCGGCCCTTGGGGAGTCTGCTGCGGGAACTGCCCTCGAAAGAAGTCTCCCGGAGCCGTCGCGATGGCCAGGGCGTGAGAGAAAGTGAACAGGAGGAGGCCTAATCCGAGGGCGAGGACGCCGATCCCAATGAGAAGCTCCGCGTGCTCCCGCTTGAGAAAGGCCATTCGAGCGCTCGATGGGGGCGAGGTCCATAAAGGCGGGAGCCTCGGTTCTCAAGTTCGAGAAAGGAGAATACTCGCTACCCGCGAAAGATCGGACGGGCGCTCAGGAGCGCGGGCTCGGCCAGGGGCCGGAACGGGAGGCCTTTCGTCTCGGCGAGGATCCGCTTTCGCAAGGCGTCGATCGCCATCTCCGTCTGCTCCTTCGTCGCCCGGACCCGGACGTTAAGGGTCCCGGTCTCGATTTCCTTCTTCCCGACCACGGCGATGTAGGGAACCCATTCCTTCTCCGCCGTCCGGATTTTCTTGGAGAGCGTGTCGTCCGAGTCATCGACGTCAGCGCGGACGTCCGGCATGCGGTCGAGCAGCCCTCGGGCGAACTCGAGTTGGTCGACGCCCACGGGGACGATCCGGACTTGGGTCGGCGAGAGCCAGACGGGCAGCATGGGCGTCTTGCCAGCTTTCGCGGCCGCGGCTGCCTTTTCCAAGAACGCGTAGAGGACCCGCTCGACGGCCCCGCTCGGGGAGAGATGCAGGATGAGCGGGTGGCGCTTCTGCCCCGCCTCGTCCGTGAACGTGATGCCGAACCGTTCCGCGTTCTCCGTGTCGATCTGGTCCGTCGTGAGGGCCGCGGCCTTGTCGTTCGCGTCGACGAAATTCCATTCGTACTTCATGATGAAGTAGAAGAACTGCTCGGACCACATCTCGACGAGGATCGGCTTGCCCCATCGCTTCGCGTACGCAGCGACGAAGTCCTTGTTCGCGTCCCAGAACGCCTTCGTCACCCGCATCCCGACCTCGAAATCGTCCGGCATGGAGAGGCCGCAGTCCTGGAGGAGGGTCCACGCGACCTCGAAACGCACCATGAGCTCCTCCTTCGCCATTTCGACATCGGAGACGAGGGCGTGGCAGTCCGGCATCGTGAACGCCCGCAGCCGCCTTAGGCCGGCGACCTCGCCGCGCTGTTCCGCGCGGAACGAATACCGCGTGAGTTCGTAAAGCGAGAGGGGCAGCTGCTTGTATGAGATTACCATGTCCTTCATGATCAGGAACTGACCGAAGCAGGCGCTGAACCGCAGGAACGCCCGCTTATTCGGCGTCTGGACGATGTATTGCCGGGCGGGGAAGCGGTCCAGATACGACTTGAGCGCGGGGTGCTCGAAGTCGTACATGACGGGGCACTCGACCTCCATCGTGCCGTAGTCCCGGAGGCGCTCGGTGACGAACTCCTCCAAGAGGCCCTTGATCAAACGACCTTTCGGATAGTACCGCAGGTTCCCGGGATCGGACCCCGGCTCGTAGTCGACGAGTTCGAGCTCTCGCATCAGCCGGACGTGCGGCGGTTCCTCCTTCGCTTCCCGCGACTTCGCCATCTCGTACGTCGCGAACCTCCGGAGCCGGTCGTGGCCCTCGAAATGGAAACCGCTCACCTTGCCGTCCTGGATCGAGAGGTGATGGACGGCCCCGTTCGGCTCGAGGATGTGCCAGTCAGAGACGAGCTTCGCCTCCGCCTTCACCGCGGTGGAGAGGTCTTCCTTTCCTTCTGCGCTTGCGTCGGCAACGATCTCGCGGGAGAGTTCACTGAGCGGATGGCCCTTCACCGCCACGCGGAAGGACTTGTAGTATCCGAAGGGGGACGCGTGGACGTCAAGGCCGCGGGCGAGCAGCTCCTTTTCCAACGAGGCGATCAGTTCTTGGGCGGAGCCCGGCGCGGCGAGGGATGAGCTCAGATGGGCGTACGGATAAAGGACGATCCGTTTCGTCCGGACCTGGCCTGCGACGTCGGCGATATTCGCGGCCGCGGCTTTCGCGACGCCAGCGAGATTCGTTTCGTCCCGTTTCTCTGCGCTGATGAAGCAGACGAGGGCCTCTTCGATCCGGCCATGCCGTTTCGATTGCGGGACGTCGGGGACTCCTTTGAGCGCCTTCTCCCTCACATCGTACTCGAGGTAGTCCACGTGGAGGAACAGGACCCGCATGGTCGCCCGCTTATCGTTCGGAGGTATAAAGCTCCTGCCGGAACGCCGCGCATCGTGAAATAGGAATCCGCCGTTGTTCGTCCGAATGACGGACACCGCGAAGGTCTGGCGCCATCGGACCGGGGAGATTCGCCTCGACCGGACGCGCGTGATGGGGATCCTCAACGTCACCCCCGATTCCTTCTCTGACGGTGGGCGCTACCTCGATGCGGATCAGGCCCTCCGCCATGGCCTCGAGATGGTGGAACACGGGGCCGATCTCCTCGACGTGGGCGGTGAATCGACTCGACCCGGATCCGATCCCGTGTCTGCGGATGAGGAGTGGCGGCGGGTCGGTCCGGTGATTCGGGACCTTGTCGCCAAACTCGACGTACCCCTGTCCGTCGACACAATGAAGCCCGAGGTGGCCGCGAAGGCGATTGAGGCCGGGGCCTCCATCGTGAACGATGTCTCCGGATTGCGGGAGACCGCCATGGTGCAGGTCGTAGCGAGAAGCGGCGTCGGAGCCGTCGTCATGCACATGCTCGGCAATCCAAAGACGATGCAGACCCATCCCGAATACGCCGATGTCGTCGGGGAAGTTCATTCCTTCTTGACGGAGCGGATTCGGGTCCTGGAAGCCGCGGGTGTGGCCTCCGACGCGGTCGCGGTGGACCCCGGAGTCGGGTTTGGGAAGGCCCAAGGACACAACCTCGCGCTCCTCCAGCACCTGGACCGAATCGTCGCCCTGGGCCATCCAGTCGTCCTCGGTGTCTCGAGGAAATCGTTCATCGAGAGATTGGGCGGAGGCGAACCCGGCGAACGCCTTTCCGGGAGTATCGCCGCGGCGACGCTCGCGGTGGCGAAGGGGGCCCACGTGGTCCGAGTCCATGATGTCCGTGAGACCGTCCGGGCCATGCGGGTCGCCGACGCCGTGCTGCGCGGTGAAAA
>VBLV01000275.1 GCA_005879045.1 Methanobacteriota archaeon
GTTCCCTTCATGAACCGAGCTCCACGCTTCGTTGGTCCCGTTTCGTCCGCGCTCGCCGGGGTGGACTTGAGCAACCTCGTCTCTTTCGCCGCCGCATCGCTCCTTTTCTACGCCCTCACGTCTTGGGGGGAGCGCCGCTCGCGAGCCAGGGTGGACCATCCTCTCGTTTCGGAGTCGGAACCATGACGGAAGCGATCCGACCGAGGTACCCGATGGGGAAGGTGAGTCGTGCATTCTTCGAGAACGTAATCGAGCACCACTTGGGCGCGAGAAGCATGGACGTTGCCGTCGGACCGGCGAACGGAGTGGACATCGGCGTCGTCGACGACGGACCCGATCTACATCGTGCCCCAGTACGGATGGGAGCGGGCCGCGTGGTTCGCCTTTCACATTCTCGCCTCCGACCTGACGACCTCGGGCGTCGCGCCGCAGTACATCACGATGGATTGGAATCTGCCCATGGACATCGAAGACGACCAGATCGAGACGATGCTCCAAGTGATCGATCGCGAATCGAAGAAATACGGCGCCGCAATCGTGACGGGCCATACCGGCCGTTATGAGGGCTGCGCATACCCGATGGTCGGCGGGGCGACGTTCCTCGCCATTGCGCCGAAGGACGGCTGGGTCACCGCCAACATGGCAAGGCCGGGGAATCATGTCCTGGTGACCAAGACGGCGGCCCTCGAGGCGACCGCCATACTCTCGAACACGTTCCCAGACCTGATCGAGCGAACGCTCGGGGCAGAGGTGACGGAGCGTGCTCGCGCCCTGTTCGATTCGATGAGCACGGTCGACGATGCATTATCCGCCGCTTCCATCGGCTTGCGGAGGGGTGGCGTCTGGGCGATGCACGACGCGACGGAAGGCGGTGTGCGAAATGCCGTCTGGGAGATGGCGCAAGCCTCCGGGCTCGGAGTCGACGTGAATCTCGCAAGGGTGCATGTGGATCCGGCCGTCGCGGCGGTCTCGAAAGTCTTCGGCATGGACCCGTTAGACGCAATCAGCGAAGGGACCCTCGTGATCGCGGTCGAGCCGGACGCTGTATCGGACGTCATCGCTCGCTTGAAGAAGGAAGGAATGCTCGCAGAAGACATCGGCCATTTCACAAAGAGGGGCCAAGCTTGTCGGGATCAGGGCCGGCCCCTCAAGCCCGCGGACCGCGATCCATTCTGGGTCGCGTTCAGCCGAGCTCTTGCCGGGGAGATCTCCTGAGTCCACCCTCTCCAAGGACACGTCGCCTCGGCGGCGTCTACCTCGTTGCGTCACCGCAGAAACCGGTGTCTCGCCTGCGGGCCATCGTCACCGCGGCTCTCGAGGGTGGTGTCTCCGCAGTTCAACTCCGGGACAAGGGCGTCTACTCCCCCGAGGAGCGGGCCGAAGCCGGTCGGGCTCTCCGCGACCTCTCGCGCGGGTTTGGAGTCCCCTTTCTCGTGAACGATGATCCTCAGCTCGCCCGCCAGATGGACGCAGACGGCGTTCACGTGGGACGAGACGATCCATCCCCCCGGATTGTGCGGGCGGTCCTCGGACCGCAAGCGATCATCGGCGTCACAGTCTATGGGAAACCGGGCGAGGAGTCCGCGGCCGCGGAAGGCGGCGCAGACTACACTTCTGTGGGGCCGTTCTTCCCGAGCTCGACAAAGCCGGAGGAGCCCGTGTTGCCGATGCACATCCTCGACGCGGTCGTCCACCGTTCGCCTCTGCCTGTTTTCGCCATCGGTGGGGTGACCGCGAAGAACGCAGCCCTCCTCGCGCGGCACCACGTCGCGGGTGTGGCGGTCGTCTCCGCAATCATGGAAGCCCCGGATCCACGACGGGCGGCGGAAGCGATTCGACGTGCATTCTTCGGGGTATCGCGCGCGTGATGTGCGCGACGCGCGCACGCTCGAGGTAACGCGCGCGCGAGGAATCATCGGACGGAACATCCAGCGACAAACGGTTAAATAGAGCCCCTTGCGTGCGAAGCTTTCCGTGCGCCGACTCATCGTGACGGAGAAGTTCAACGCCTCAGTACGGATCGCGACGATCCTCAGTGGAGGGAAATCGAAGCGTACGTACGTGGAAGGGACGCCCGTTTTCGAGTTCACCCAGGCCGAAGACCGCGTGCAAGTGGTCGGCCTCCGCGGCCACATCATCAACCTCGACTATCCGGATGCGCTGAACGACTGGGCTCGCGTGGATCTCAAAGAACTCGTCTGGGCCGAACCGCAGAAGGTCGTGACCGCGGGAAAGATCGGGGCCGCCTTGAAGAGCCTCGCGGCCCGGGCGGACGAGGTGATCATCGCCACGGACTTCGACCGGGAGGGTGAGCTGATTGGCGTGGAGGCCCTCGCGCTCATCCG
>VBLV01000273.1 GCA_005879045.1 Methanobacteriota archaeon
GCATTCCGAAGCTCCTCGCAGCCGCGTGACCGACCGCCAAGGAACCTTCAAATATCGGCCTGCGCTCCTTCGCCCGGGGAGCCCAGAAGGGCTGAGAGTCTCCCGCGTGAGGGAGAGACCCTTGGAACCTGATCCGGGTCATGCCGGCGTAGGGAACGCGAGGACTTTTTCAGCCCTGGGAACCTGAGGAGTCCCGACACGGAGACGGAACGCCCGACCGACAGCGGCCCCGCCGAGTACGGCGGCACGACCCTAAAAGTCGAACCCTTCGGCATCGAGCGCATCACGGATCGCGAGCGGCACGGTCGGCCGTCGCGGTTGTTCCCCTTTTGGTTCGGGGCGAATGCGACCCTGTACAGTTTCCTCGTGGGGTTCCTCGGGATCGCGATCCTCCGCCTCCCCATGGACCTTGCCGTGGAAGGCGTGGTCCTCGGCACCGTCCTCGGGTCGATTCCCTTCGCCCTCCTCAGCATCGTGGGTCCGGCGACCGGCTATCCGCAGATTGCCCAATCGCGGAGCTCCTTCGGACGCCGGGGCGCGTACCTCCCGGCGGCCCTGAACTGGTTCTCGACGACGGGCTGGAGTGCCGTCACCTTCATCTTGGGCGGTC
>VBLV01000274.1 GCA_005879045.1 Methanobacteriota archaeon
CGTCGTAGGGGTCGCGATTTTTGCGGTCATCCAGATCGTGGTGGCCTTCTACGGCCATAACTTCCTCCATCGATTCGAGCAGGTAATGGCCCTGATCCTCGTCGGCGTCTTCGCCGTAATGAGCGTCGTCGCGGTCCAGGGAGCGACCGCGGCGGCCTACACCCCCTCAGGCGGCGGAATCGCCGGATTCGCGTTCATGACGATCCTTGCTGCCTCGATTCCATTGAGCTGGGCTCCGTACGCGGCAGACTTCTCCCGGTATCTCGCTCGCGACACCGCGCGCCGACGCGTCTTCGCTCCCGCATTCCTCGGGATGGCGGTGGCGTGCATCTGGGTTGAGGTAATCGGGGTCCTGTTGACGATGTCCCTCGGTTTCTGGGGCGACCCCGTGCTCGTGTTCGCCCATGCCTTGGGTGGGGGGCTCGTGGTCCCACTGCTTCTCCTGCTTGTCGTGAACCTCTTGGCCGCCAACGCCCCGAACCTGTATTCAAGCGGGCTCTCCCTTCTTGCGCTCGACGTCCCGGTGAGCCGAGGGTCCTCCGTCCTCGTCGGAGG
>VBLV01000270.1 GCA_005879045.1 Methanobacteriota archaeon
CTCCGGGGCGGGGAGGAACCCCTCCGCCTGGACGAACATGCGGGCGCGTTCGAACACATGGCGTTCGTCCGTCGGGTAGGCGATCGTGTCGATCAGGCCGCGGTGGCGAAGGAGCGAGAGGATCGGGGAGCAGCCGTGGTACCGCAGGCCGTCGCCGCGGACGGGTTTCATCTCCGCGCGGTGGCCGAGGGTGTACATTTTGAGCATCGGGGTGAGTTCCGCGTGGTCGGCGAAGTCGTATCGGTATTCGCCTTGGAGGTTCGGCGCCGCCGCACTCTGCGCCGCGATGAAGCGGATCTCCTTGCCGTGGAACGCGTCGGCGAAGAACGGGAGGGTGAAACCTCCGAAGTTCGACCCGCCGCCGAGGCTCGAGACCATGAGGTCCGGATATTGGCCGATCTGCTCGAACTGCCGCTGGGTCTCGAGGCCGATGACCGTCTGATGGAGGAGGACATGGTTCAGGACGGAGCCGAGGCAATAGATCGCCTTCTCATCGCGCCCGGCGTCCTCGAGTCCTTCCGACACCGCGATGCCGAGGGATCCGGGATGCTGCGGATCCTTCTCGAGGAGGGCGCGTCCCGTTGCCGTCTCCGGACTCGGTGAAGCGTGGACCGTCGCGCCGTACATTCGCATGAACTGCCGACGCTGCGTCTTCCAGTCGTGGACCGCGCGGACCCAGAAGATGGTCGTCGGCAGGCCGGCGAGGCTCGCCGCGTACGCCAGCGCGGTGCCCCATTGACCTGCGCCCGTCTCCGTCGTCAGGCGTTCGTACCCCTCCCGTTTCGCGTACCATGCTTGTGCGAGCGCCGTGTTCACTTTGTGGCTACCCGTCGGACTGTAGAATTCCGTCTTGTAGTACAGGCGTGCGGGAGTGCCGAGTCGCTCCTCGAGGCGGCGAGCGCGGATCAACGGCCTCGGTCGACCCGCCTGTCGATACAAGTCTTGGATCTCCGAGGGAATGTCGATCCACCGCTGTGTGGAGTTTTCCTGCCTCAGGCATTCGCCGATGAGCAATTCCGGGAGGGCCTTGATGCGTGACGGACCGGTCGCCGGATCCTTCGGGGGCGGCAAGGGCTCCGGCAGGTCCGCCTGGATGTTGTACCACTTCGTCGGTCGCTCATCGTCCGGGAGATGGACGACGAGCGTGTCGGCCTGAGACATCCGCCCTCCGAAAACCCGCCCGGACCGTAATGGCGCTCGGATGTATAGGGCTTGTCGCCCGAACGCGGCGTCCCTAGGCCTCGATGCCGTGTCGTTCGACGATTTCGACCAGGGGGCATCGCCCGAGCGATCTCCTCGATCGGGACCCCGAAGATCGAGGCGAGTTTCTTGCTGATGGCATCGCGGTCCCCTTTGCCCGGCGCGATGGCGACATACCGCGCGGATCGGGACGCGACCGCGGTGACGGGCCCGCCCATGATCTTGCGGTGGCCTTCGACCTCGACCTCGCCGATCGCGATTCGGACGGGCAAATCGTGGATGTAGTTCCGCTTCCCGCGGATGACGAACGCGCCCCGCGGCAGGAACTCGCCGGACTCTGCCTGCTTCGACACCTGCTCCGGGAGGACCCAGTACGCGCTCCCACTCGCGAGTCCCGCGGACCACGCCTTGCTGTACGCGAGGGCGAATTCGCACGCCTCCCGCAGCGTGACGTCCGAAGCGCGTGCGCCATCTTTGATCACCGTCGACGGGGCGCCGTGCACGTCCGCATGCGCGTAACGGTCGCCCTCTTTCAGGTGCTTCTTCACGAGTTGGTCGTTGGTGCGCGCGTCTCGACCGCCCAGGATCAGGAACCCCTCCGACGAGATCGTCCATCGGTAGGCCTCGAACCACATCGCCTTCGTCGACTTGATTCGCGGCCGTTTCGCGACCTTGACGGCCTTCGCCTGCGCGGCCTCCATTTCCGCAGTCGTCGCGGCGATTGCCTCCTCGACCCGTTGGGCTTTGGCCAACCCCTCCTTGCGGCGGTCGTAGAGGGCTTGGGCGTTCGCGGTCACGTCCTTCTCGTAGTCCAGGATGATGGCGTCGAAATCACCGATGGCGAGGGTAACCGTGTGTTCCTTCCGGTCGATCGCTTTGATCTGCGCGTGTTCGGGTGGGGCCCGGCCCTCGCGGATCGCCTTCAACAGCTCGTCGAAGACCTGGTAGTGCCCGTACAGGAAAACCGCCTGGGCTTCGAGGCGCATCGCCTCCTCCCGCAACGCATCCAAGGACTCTCGCTGTTGAGCGATGCGCCGTTCGAATTTCGCCGCGACGTTTTCCGCCGTCGCCGTTTCCGGCTCCGCGACCGTGAGGTAGTGGGAAAGCGCCCCATTGAAAATCGGGAACTCCCGCCTCTCCAGGTCGCGGTACTGGATGAGCTCGATCGGCGTGGCATCGATGGCGTGGCCCTCCCGGAAGACGACTGCAGGACGGCGTTCCTGATCGACCGCTACTGCGATGTTGTTCAGCGCGGTGTACAGTGCGTCCACTTGGGGATCGCTGATCTCTTTCACCTTCGTCTCTTTGTCGATGCTCGCTCGGAGACACAGTTCCTCCGCGTAGGTCCCGCCGAGATTCAGGATGCTGGCGAGGACGCGCACGACCTGGCCTTTCGCGGCGCGAAGCGTACGCGCGAACGCGTCGCGGTCGAGGCCGAGCGGATCGATTCCCGGACGGGGAAAAACGTAGGGCTCTCCGACCTGGACCGACCGGTCCTTGAACGTCTGCGGGAACATCGCCGCAACAGTTACGCCATCTCTCACAACGACGTTCCCCTTTCCGAACACCTCGAAGACCAGATCGACGGTGCCTCCGCCGTGCTCGAGGTGGAACACCGCAATGCGATCGAAGCCGCTCTGCTCGACACTTGTGATGCGCGCGTTGGCCAAGAGGCGCCGAAGGGTTTGCGCGAAGGGCGGCGGGGATTCCGGCTTGTTCTCGACTTCGTGCAGACAGAGCCAACGTCCGGCCTTGTAGAACAACTCTGCCTTCCCGCCTGCGGGCGCATTGATCCGAAGGATGACTTCGTCTTCCCTCTGGTACGCCTTGTCGAGGTGACCTCCGACGAGATCTTGCCACTCCGCGACAAGGGTCCGCAAATCGAAGGAGGAGAGCGAGGTCTTCATTCCGTTCGAAGCGAAGACCCGTGCTTTACTTAATGATTGGTCCGCGGCCCGATAATCCTAAGTAACTTCCATCCTTTGGTCCGCATCGCTGCCGCAGTGGCTTAGGGGTAGAGCGGCGCCTTGGTAAGGCGCAGGTCGGGGGTTCAATTCCCCCCTGCGGCTTCAAATGCCAGGCTCCACATCGAGACCTCCGATTTTCATCGGCGTTTCGCAGAAACAAACAAGTGCAATGCGGTAT
>VBLV01000271.1 GCA_005879045.1 Methanobacteriota archaeon
GTCCTCGACATCAAGGACTTCGCACACTCGAAGAACCGCGTCGCGCAAATCTGGGCGCGGCTCATCGGCACCCGGGGGAAGACTCGGCGGCTGATCGAGGAGCTGTCCGGGGTCGAGGTCAGCGTGTGGGGCCACACGGTGGCGTTGATCGGCGGGACGTTCGAGATGGCGATCGCACGCGAGGCCGTGCTCATGCTCCTCCGCGGGAGCGAGCACACGACCGTGTACCGGTTCCTCGAGCGGAAGCGGGCGGACATCAAAGCGTACCAGATGGGTTTCTGAACCGCATTCCGACCCGACACATCGCTTGCAACCGACGTGGCTCCGAACATTGTTATATGAGCTCCGGGCTACCACGATGGGGACACGTCCTGACGAAGCATGTCTACGCGTTCGAGGAGGGGAACGCCTCCATGCGGGACCTCCTCGGCGGCAAGGGTGCCGGCCTCGCGGAGATGACGCGCCTCGGCCTCCCTGTCCCGCCCGGCTTCACGATTACGACGAGAGCCTGCAATGCGTACACCCGGACGGGCCGCTTCCCTCCCGGAATGTGGAAGCAGGTCGAGGAAGGCCTCTCCGCCGTCGAGGTAACGGGCGGCCGGAAGTTCGGTGACTCCGCGATCCCGCTGCTGGTCTCCGTCCGTTCGGGGGCGAAGCTCTCGATGCCGGGGATGATGGACACCGTCCTGAACCTGGGCCTCAACGAAGCGACGGTCGAGGCCCTCGCGCGGTCCGCCAACGAAAGGTTCGCGTGGGACGCGTACCGACGGCTCATCGCGATGTTCGGGCGGATCGTCAAGGACATCGATGGTCATCGGTTCGAGACGGTCCTCGAGCGTCACAAGGAGAACGCGTCCGCGACCAAGGACACCGACCTCGGCGCCCCCGAGTTGAAAGCCGTCGTCGCGGAATTCAAGGACCTGTATCGTCGAGAGGTCGGCGAAGACTTTCCACAGGACCCGATGCAACAGCTGCGAGAATCGGTCGCGGCGGTCTTCCGATCGTGGAACGGGAAGCGGGCCGTGGACTACCGGACGTTCAACAAGATTCCGCACCACCTGGGCACGGCGGCGAACGTCCAGATGATGGTGTTCGGCAACATGGGACCTGACTCCGGCACCGGCGTGGCATTCACGAGGAACCAGGTGACGGGCGCGAAAGAACTGTACGGAGAATATCTGCCGAACGCCCAGGGCGAAGACGTCGTGGCCGGCATCCGCACCCCGTTGAAAATCGCAGAGCTTCACGACGACCAGCCCGAGCTCTACACGACACTGTTGCGGGTCGCAGGGCTCCTCGAGAATCACTTCCGGGAGGCTCAGGACATCGAGTTCACGGTCGAGCGGGGGAAGCTATGGATGCTCCAGACGCGGGCCGCCAAGCCTCCGGCTCGGGCGACGGTGCGAATCGCCCTCGACATGGTCCGCGAGGGGCTCATCTCGAAACAGGAGGCCCTCCTCCGGGTCGAACCGGACCACGTCATCCACTTGCTCCTGCCCCAGTTCGACGACAAGGCGAAGTCCGAGGCGAAGAAAACCGGCCGCTTCCTCGCGAAAGGGCTCAATGCATCCCCCGGCGCCGCGATGGGAATCGTGGCCTTCGATCCGGACGAGGCGGAGAAATTGGGTCGGGACGAACGAAAGCCGGTGATCTTGGTCCGGGTCGAGACGTCTCCGGACGACGTGCACGGCGTCCTGCATTCCAAAGGCGTGCTCACGGCCCGCGGGGGGGCGACGAGCCATGCGGCGGTCGTCACCCGAGGTCTCGGGATCCCGTGCGTCGCGGGCTGCGAGGAGATCCAAGTCGACTACGACGCGGCGGAGTTCCGGGTCGGCGACAAAGTGGTTCGACGGGGCGAGAGCCTCTCAATCGATGGGAGCACGGGAGAGGTCTTCGCGGGAGCGATCCGGACGATCGAGCCAGATTTCGACCGCGAGGTCGAGCTTCAGAACCTCTTGGCGTGGGCGGACGAGGTCCGGAGTCTCCAGGTCTGGGCAAACGCCGACTATCCGAGAGACGCGGCCCGCGCCCGCAAGTTCGGGGCTCAGGGGATCGGACTGGATCGGACGGAACACATGTTCATGGAGACGGACCGGCTCCCGATCGTCCATGAGATGATCCTTGCTGCTCCGGAGTACCGGAAGGTCAAGCGGCAGCGCGAGGCCCTGGCCAAACAGCTCGAGACGGCAACGAACGACCGGCGTCGAGACCTCGAAGCTCGGCTCGGCGAGGTCGATTCCCGCCTGGAGGATCCTGGACCACCTCGGTCGGATGCAGCGCGAGGATTTCGTCGGAATCCTCAGAGAGATGGCCGGGCTCCCGGTCATCATCCGCCTGATCGACCCCCCGCTTCACGAATTCCTGCCGCGGTACGAGACGCTGCTCGTTCAGGTGACCAAGCTGAGGATCGCGCGGGAGGATCCCGAGGCCTTCGTCCGAGCCGCGACGTCGGAAGAGGATCGGACGCTGATCGCGGAAGTCCGCAAGGCCGGTTCCGATCTCGCCAAGGGGATCGAATCGCTGCTCCCGCGGAAGGAACGCCTCCTGGAGGCGGTCAAAGGGTCCCGCGAGACGAACCCGATGCTCGGTCTTCGCGGCTGTCGCCTCGGAATCATGTTCCCGGAGATCACGGAGATGCAGGTCCGGGCGATCT
>VBLV01000269.1 GCA_005879045.1 Methanobacteriota archaeon
CCCCGAATCCGAACGTCCTGAGGCAGGTCCGGGAAGAGCCGAATCGCAATCGAGTTGGCGCCCGCGACCGGGGTCAATGTCGTGCTCCAGATGAGATACCCGCTCGCCCAAGCGGACACGTAGGTCGGTGCTCCCGCAGGGGCCTCGACCCCGACCGCGCCCGTCGCGTTCGAGGTTCCCCAATCGGATCCGTAGTACCATGCGGCGTAGACGCTCGCGCCAGAGATCGGCAAACCGGTCAAGGCGTCCGTGACGGTCGCGTCGATCTGCGCGATGAGGCGGTCCAAGGTGATGTTCACCCAGGTCGTCTCGTGCGGGTGCGTCGCGACGTCGATGTTGCCCGCGTACGGCGGTTGTCCGTACACCGCGACGGAGATCGCCGGGCTGGGCGGGACTGCGAAGGAGAAGAAGCCGGTCGCGTCGGCGACGCCGTACGTCGAGTATCCGGCCCTCGAGTCGATGACGGTGACTCCGAGCCCGGGCACGTGGCTGCCGTCCAGCGAGTCGACGAGGTATCCGGAGACCCTCGAGATGATCGGCCAGAGAGTCGCATTCGCCCAGACGACCCCGGTCGAGAACGAGAAGACCCACGTCGTCCAGGTGGTATATCCGGGGGTGCTCGCACGGACGACGTAGTCGTCCGGGGAGAGAGGGATGTCATAGAACCCGGATACGTCCGTCGGCGATTGGTCGAAATACCCGGTCCCGAAGATCGGGTCGACGGTCACGAGGACGCCCGGCAAGCCGCCCCCTGTGACGCCGTCGCGGACGTACCCGCGAACCCCGAACGAGAGGGGCGTGAGCCCGATGTTCAGGATGATCGTCCCCGCCGACCACACGTACACCGACGTCGAGGTCGGGGCGTAGCCGAGCGCGTTCGCGGCGAGCTCGACGTTGCCCGACGGGACTTGGATGGAGTAAAATCCGGTTGCATTGGAGACGACGGCCGGGAGGACCATCCCGTCGACCCGCGCGGCAATCGTAGCGCCGCCAATCGAGGCGGAGGTGCTCCCGTCGAGGATCGTGCCGTTGATCCACGCGTCCATCGGATTCGGCGTGAGGGAAATGTTGTACCAGAGGATCTGGCCGGAGCCGACGTACACCGAATAGTAATCGTACGAGGCGTACCCGAACACGTTGTGAGACATGATCTCATAGTAATCCGGGACGAGGTTGATCTCGTAGTACCCGGAGCTGTTCAAGGAACTCTCGTTGACGTATCCGCGGCCACCGTCCCACCACGGGTGACCGGCGAAGATGCCCCCCACCGTGATCGGAGCGCTCGTGACGGCGTCCGTGACGAATCCTTGGAGACGCGCGGATCGGACCCCCGCCGTCGACAGCGTCTCGTTCGCCCAGACGGTCTGTCCCGAGCCGACGGCGACCGTCGACGCGGCCTGGTCGTGGTCGACGCTCCAGGCCGTGACGGAGTATCGGTGCGCGGGGACCGCGACAGCGTAGTAACCGGTCGGGTCCGTCGTCGCCTCGAACACCCAGGGGAGGTCCGATGCCTCAATTCGGACGGTGGCCCCGCCGATCGGCCCGCCCGACACGGAGTCGGTGACGAAACCGTGGACCCGTCCGTCCGGTCCGGAGGCGCCGGCGAAGGCCGACGCGAGGATGAACGCGGCGACAGCGAATGCACCAACAGCGATCCAACTCGAGACCCGACGGTGGTCGGTGCGCGGGGCGGACATGGCGAACACGCGCCCGGGCAAGCGCCCGCGGCACCGGTGCGTCGGGTCCGAGTCTCTTAAGGACAGCGGAGAGATTATCGCCCGTGAGGCTCAAGTGGGCGACCCTTCGTCTGTGGAGTCGAAAGATCCGCGACAAGCATTTGACAGGTCGGGCCGGACGATCTGGACGATCGGTCATTCCACTCGCTCCCTCGAGGAATTCATCGCGGTCCTCGAGGAGCATCGCGTGCAGTTCCTTGCCGACGTCCGGCACTTCCCGACGTCCCAGCGGGTGCCGTGGACGGCGAAAGCATTCCTGGCCGAGGCGCTTTCGGACCGCGGCATCGCGTACGAGCACTTCGGGAATCTCGGCGGCTTTCGGAAGGCGCTCTCCGATAGCGTGAACACCGGTTGGCGCAACGTCGGATTCAGAGGCTACGCCGACTACACGGCCTCGGCCGAATTCTCCGCCGCTCTGGATCGGCTCATTGCCGTCGCGGCGGACAGGCGGACCGCCATCATGTGTGCCGAAGCGGTCCCGTGGAAGTGCCATCGATCGCTGCTCTCGGACGCGCTCGTCGTGCAGGGGGTCCGCGTGATTCACATCCTGTCCGCGAGCAAGACGCAAGATCACAGGCTCACGCCGTTCGCGCGCGTTCATGGAGGTCGAATCACGTATCCCGCGACGCGCAAA
>VBLV01000155.1:0-8320 GCA_005879045.1 Methanobacteriota archaeon
TGTACGAGCTCGCGATCGAGTTCGGCACCGTGCGCGTGACCTGGGACGACCACGGGCCGCACTATCTCAACCTCGAAGGCGCCTGGACCTGGAAGTCGATGGAACACTGGGAGGCGTGGCAACTCATGGTCTCGGACCTCGATCCGGGAATCCACAAGGCCTTGAACCGATACGTGGACGGCAGCTTCGACCCGCGGCGCTTTGTGCGGGAGTGGCAGAAGCTCGCGGAGATCCTCGCGGAGTGATCAGCCCACGCGCGGGACCCAACCGACCCGTTTCCGCGCGAGCCAAATCAGATTCCCCGTCGCGTCGCTGACGCTGCGGATCTTCTTGTCCCCGACTCGAATTCGATATTCAATCGGGATCTCGAGGAACCGGAATCCGGCGCGGATCACCTCGAGCTTGAGTTCCTCGGAGAACGCCATACCGTCGTGGAGGAGCTGCAAGCGGGGCAGGATCGACCGACGGAACGACCACATGCCGGATTGAGAGTCGCGGACCCCTGAGTCGTAGAGGCTCCGAAACGCGATGTTGAGGATCTCGTTGCCCACGCGGTGCATGCCCGTCATCGTGCCGTTAGAGAGGCCGGAGAGCCGATCTCCGGATACGAAGTCCGCGCGGTCTTCCGCGAGCGGCGCCAAGAAGTCGGGAAAACGATACGCGGGGTACGTCAGATCGGCATCGAGCGTCGCGATGAAGGTGCCGGTCGCCGCGGCGAAGCCCGTCTTGTAGGCGCGGCCGTAGCCCCGACGCGGCTGAGGCACGACCCGGGCCCCTTTCTCCATCGCGATGTCCCTCGTCCGGTCTCGCGAGTCCGTGTCGACGATCAGGACTTCGAGGTCCCAGTCGACGAGCGCGGTGTGCACTTCGTCGATCACGGCGCCGATGGAGGCCTCCTCGTTCATCGTCGGGATGACGACGGAAACCTCGGGCATGCCGCGCGCCATGCTGGCTACGTCGCATAAGGGTTTCGCGCTGAGCCGGGCAACGGCTCCCCGAAGAATTTGTATCCGACGTATCCGAGGAGGGCAGCGCTGAGCCGAAGAAGGGACCAGAACGTCGTTTTCTGCCGCAGCATCCGTCCCGGACGGTAGCGACTCCACAGCACGCCGTGCTTCAACGTGAGTTGCTTGCGCCCTGCGCCGTTCCAGAGGGCCTGCCGCAGGAAGTCGAACATCGAATCGCGCGTCCGATGGTACACGATCGCATCCGCTCGGAAGCCGATCGTGTGGCCCGCACGGACCGCGCGGATGTTCAGATCGATGTCTTCGGCGGTGACGAACCACTCGTCGAAGCCGCCGATCTCGTCGAGGACGGACTTCCGGTAGGCCAAGTTCGAGGACGGGTACGTGACGTCGGTCCCGTGGACGAACAACTCCACCCGTTCGAGCTCTTCGAAGGGCCGGTAGCCGATCTGAATCGTCCGGCCGGCGACGATGTCATCGCGCTGCAATCCCTCGCGGAGTTCCTTGAGCCAGAACGGATTCGCGATCGCGTCGCCGTCGACGAAGGCGACCGCCTCGCCCTTCGATTTCTTGATGCCGAAGTTCCGGCCGGCCCCGCGCGTGCCGCCGAAGACGTACAGGTGGACGAAGTCGTACTTCTGCTCATACCGGCGTACGATGTCGCGCGTCGCATCCTCGCTGGCCGAGTCGATCACGAGGATCTCGAAGGGCGGCCCCTGGACGACCAGGCTGTCCAGCAATGCCGCGATGTTGCGCGCTTCGTTCCGAACCGTGGTGATGATGCTGATGAGCAACGCGGCTGCTAACCGAGTCGCGGTAATGATGGTTTCGACCCGAGCCCTTCGCGGGACTACCTTTATTATCGACCCTCAGCTACTCGCGCTCCTCATCCCATGGGCCGCATCGTCACGATCATCGGGACCCGCCCGGAAATCATCAAAATGGCGCCGGTCGTCAAGGCCCTGGACGGCCTCAGCCATGACCATGTCCTCGTCCACTCCGGTCAGCATTACGACCTCGTGATGGACCGGATTTTCTTCCGAGACATGGAGCTCCGGGAACCGGACTATCAGTTCGCCCTCAAAAACCAACCAGCTCCCCTCCAGGTGGCCACGACGATGCGACACGTCGCCCAGGTCGCGGGCACGGCGGATCTGGTGATGGTCCACGGCGACACGAACACGACCGTGGCGGGAGCGATGCTCGCGAACAAACTCGGGAAGCGCGTCGGTCACGTGGAGGCCGGCATCCGGTCGTTCGACAAGACGATGTCCGAGGAGGTCAACCGGATCGTCGCGGACCAACTCGCGAGCCTGCTTTTCGCCCCGACCCGAATCGCTCGCGAGAACCTACGAAAGGAAAACGTCCAAGACGGAGTGCACGTCGTCGGCAACAGCGTGATTGACGCCCTGAAGGCGAACAGCGCGATCGCGGAGCGACGCTCGAACATACTCGATCGACTCGGACTCTCCCGCGGCGGGTATCTGTTGCTCACCTTCCATCGAGCCGAAAACGTTGATGACACTAAGCGACTCGCCCAGGCCCTCAAGGCGTTCGAAACTGCCGCCAAGGTCGCGGGCCTCCCGGTCGTCTTCCCGATTCATCCGCGAACGGCGAAGAACCTGCGCGCATTCGGCCTCGAGAAACGTGCCCATGCCATGAAGGCGCTCCGCCGGATCCCACCCACCGGATACCTCGACATGATCCGCCTCGAGAAGAACGCGGCGCTGATCCTGACGGATTCCGGGGGGCTGCAGGAGGAAGGATGCTATTTCCGGGTTCCCTGTGTGACCTTGCGGGAAAACACGGAACGACCGGAAACGCTCTCTATCCGGGCAAACGTACTCGCTGGGACCGACCCTACGCGAGTGGCCGCCGCGGTCCGTCGGCAGCTCGGAGTGCGCCGGACTTGGCGCAATCCCTACGGGAACGGCAGGACCTCTCGACGCATCGCTGCGATCGTCGACAAGATCCTAGGATGAGAGACCGTGACCCGCGTGGTCTTCCTTCGGTCCAAGAGCCCGGCTGGCATCGAGCCGCGCCTCGAGAAGGAGGCCGCGAGCCTCGCACGTGCTGGCTACGAAGTCCATGCAATCCTCTGGGATCGGACGCGGTCCCATCCGGCAAAGGAGGTCCGCGAAGGGGTCCACATTCACCGCTATCAGCTCGCCGCGCCGGAAGGGACTGTCGGACTCGCTCCGCGGTTGCCCCGGTGGCAATGGTTCGCCCTCCGAACGACGACTCGCCTGCGCCCAGATATCATCCATGCGATCGACTTCGACACCGCTTGGGCGGCGAGAGTGGCCGCCCGACTGACGGGTGCGTATCTCGTGTACGACGTCTTCGACTTTTACGCCGAGATGGTCACGGCCGATCTGCCGCCCCGGGTTCGCCGACGGCTCGCGGGGGCAGAGCGACGCATCATCGGACGCGCCGACCTCGTGGTCGTGCCCGACCTTCGTCGCCAAGCCCAGTTCGGGAACGTCCGTCCGAAGCGAATCGTCGAGGTCATGAATGTCCCGGAGGATCGCGCCTTCCGGGCGGTCGTGGGAACGGAATTCACCGTGTTCTACGGCGGCATGATCGCGAAGGACCGCGGGCTCATCGACCTCCTAGCGGCGTGCGAATCGACCGGAGCAAGGTTGATCGTGGCGGGGCATGGGCCGGATGAGGCGGCCCTGCTGCCGCATCTGGAGACGTCGCCCGCGTGCATGGTCCTTGGAACCATCCCCTACGAGGAGGTGCTTAAACAGACCGCCGCGGCGCACGCGGTGGTGGCCCTCTACGATCCGTCCATCCCGAATAATCGCTTCGCGGCCCCGAACAAGGTGTTCGAAGCGGCGATGTTTTCGAAACCGGTCATCGTGTCGGAGGGGACTGCGATCGCGGAGATCGTCCGGTCGACCGGGTGCGGCCTCGTGGTCCCCTATGGCGACCGAACGGCCCTACGCGAGGCGCTCGAGCGGCTCATGCTGTCTCCCGCCGAATGCGAGGCGATGGGAGCTCGCGGGCGAGCTGCTTTCGAATCCGGCTACAATTGGAAGGTAATGGAAGCGCGCCTCCTCGACGCCTACCGATTGCTCCGGGCCTGAGGCGATGTCCCGCGACCTCGTTTCCCGCCGCGGAGGAAGCCGCGAAAGTATCCGGCGAGCATCGCTGCGTCCAAGGCGAAGCCCACGGCGATCGCGTACGGAATCTGCGTCCACAGGCCCTCGCGCAGGACTTTGCGAATGCGGAAGATGATGTACGCCGCCGCACCAAGGATCAGGAGAATCCAGTAGGGCCACCACAGGTTCCCCGCGAACAGGAGGCCGAGGCCGATCGCATACGCGCCGTAGACGAGGCAATACTGCGAACCGCCCATGAGGAAGATTCGCGCCTGGCCGTCCGATTCGGCGAATTGGCGATACATTCGATAGACAGCCCCCAAGGACGCGGCGGGTCGCCAGCGGACGATCGCGCGGGGTTCGAACGTGAACCGTAATCCCGCCTCACGGAGGCGAAGGTCGAAAACGGTGTCCTCCGTCGTGTCAAGGTCCTCCGGGTAGCCGCCGACGCGTTGCCAGGCCGCCATCGTGAACGCCACGCTTCGGGAACTCGGCAGGAAGGTGTCCGGACGGATCTGGTCAATCGAATACTGCGTCAGGAGCCCGATGGCCTTTTCCCGCCGCGACTCGACGAGCAATTCGTACCAACCTGCGACGACGTCGGCCTCGCCCCGCTCGATCGGCCCGACGATCCGCTCGAACCACATCGAATCGAGCACGCTGACATCCGTGCTGGCGATTACATCCGCATCGGCGAGTCGGATGGCGGTGTTGCGACCCAGAGAGCGATTCCCTGGTGCGGATTCCCATCGAAAGGGCAAGGCCGTCCGTTGGGCGAACGCCTCGAGGAGCTGCGGCGTGCCGTCGGTCGATCCGCCGTCCGTCACGATGACGACATCCGGGCGGACGGTCTGACGTTCCAGGGACGACAGGAATTCGTCGAGGCGGCTCTCCTCGTTCCGGACCGTGGCGATGATCGCCCGTCGCACGGGCCTTCATCTTCGACATTCCCTTAAACGTTCGGCGGCGGAAGCCTGAAGTCGAGGACCGTCGGTGCCCGCCGCGTGTCGGCTCCCCGCATTCTCGTGCTCGTCCTGAACTACAACGCGGGATCGGCTCTCGATCCGTGCCTCCGCTCATTGCGAGCGGCGACTTACGAAAACGCTGAGGTCGTGGTCCTTGACAATGGATCGACAGACGAATCGTTGAATGCCGCGCGGCGTCTCGGCCTGGAGGTCCACGAGTTCGGGGCGAATCTGGGTTACTGCGCGGCCTACAACCGTGCCTTCGAGATGTATGCAAATCGGGCGGACTTCTTCCTACTCTCGAACGCGGACCTGATTGTCCCGCCTCCTACGATCGACCAATTGATCCAGATACTCGTGGCCGACGAGTCGATCGGCTTCGTCGGGCCGGTTCAACGTCATGAGGATACGAAAGAGATCCGGTCCGCGGGGATCCGATGGGGGTGCGGGCGATTGCCCGTTCATGTGACGCGCCCTGGTGAGCCATACGACGCAATCGAGGGGGCGTTCGTCCTCATTCGTAAGTCGGTCCTAACGCGGACCGGAGGACTGGACGAAACCTTGGCTCTCAACCTCGAGGACGTCGAATGGCAAACGCGCGCCCGATCCCAAGGCTTCCTTTCGAGAATTGCAGCTCAGGCGGAGATCTTCCACCGCCGCCCGGGGCGGGTGCGGCGCCACACCGGGGCGTACTATCAAGCCCGAAATATCTGCATCCTCACCTCGCGGCTTTGCGATCACGCTGCGCTCGTCCAGATCCGAGTCCGACTTTACCTGGAGGGGCTGGCAGGTCTCGTCCTCGGCCGGCCTCGGGCGCGCTATGTGCTGGAGGGCTTGCGAGACTTCCGGCGCGGAGTCACCGGGATGCGGTCGTTTTCCTAGGATGGACGACGAACAACATCTCAGTGGAAAACAGATCCGGCCGAAGACGTGCCACATGATAATTCAGCTGAGCCCAGCGTTGTTTGTAGCGCAACAGGGGGACATCGGGGATGATGTCCTGTTCGAGGATCTCGAACCCGGTTTGCTCCAGCATTTCTCGTGCCGTCTTGCGTGTGTAAAATCGAAGATGGGTTCGGTCCAAGATCCCCGCGTCCTCGTAGTCCCACCGGCCGCGGAGAAGGCGAAGGCGGACGCCCCAATGAGCCACGTTGGGGAGGTCCACAAAGGCGCGACCGGTCGGGCGAAGCAGGGGAGCGAGCCGCCGAAGCGTTGCCACGGGATTGTTGAGGTGCTCGAGGATGTTGCTCAGGACAATGACATCAAAGCTCCCCGGCTCGAAGGCCAGGGGCATCGCCTCAATATTTCCGACAAGAACCTCGTCGCAGAAAGCCCTCGCTTTCGCAGCCTTCTCAGGCGATAGCTCAATGCCGACGACGGCGCACCCTCGCGCGTGCATGAGCCGCGCGATCTCTCCGCTGCCACATCCGACGTCGAGGATTCGTTCGCCCGGGCGGAGCCGAGACACAATCTGATCGCGCGTCAAATGAGGCAAGTCATTGACGTTGGCCTCGCCTATTCCTCCGCTCGTGTCGGAAAGAGATGACCCTGTTGGGACCCGTCCGATCACCTCAAATCTCCCTCTTCGCGAGTTCGGTTGGTGCCATTCGACCTTCTGGCACGCTCCTCCTACGACTTAAGGCTGCACACTGAATTCCCACGCGGCCATCCTGGGATCAATGCTCCATCGCGACACCGAAATATACCTGGCGGTTCTTGGACACCGGCCGTCCGAGGCTTGGATTTGAGTCGTTGGGAGACCAAGCCGAATCGTGTCTTCTCCAGACGTTCGACGGAAAGCAACCTCCCACCCGTGGCCACGGTAGTCCTGAATGGACGGGAGATGACCATCCGTACCATCCTGTCGCTCGGATGGCAACTCCCGTGGATTATCTACGACCAATGTACCCCACCGAAACTTCTGGACTTTGTGAAAGACATGCCCGACGTGATCGTCCTTCGGCCCAACCACCGGTCGTCCGTGGCATACGCGTGGAACTGTTGCCTTCGCGAAGCGTGGGACCGAGGAGCCGACTCGGCTCTCATCGTTAACAACGACATTGTCTTTCAGCCCAGGGCGTACGAAAACCTCCTCGAAGTCTGCCGGGAACACCCCGAGTACGGAATCGTGTCCATGGCAGAACTGCCCGACGATATCCCGAAGTTTCGCGGGACCACGATCGTGCCGGGGGCGCGCTTCTCCGCGTTCCTGGAGCGCCGTTTCATCTGGGACCGAGTCGGTGGCTTCGACACCCGTTTCCGACCCGCGTATTGGGAAGATGCGGACTTTCTGCGTCGCAGCCGAGATGCCGGCATCCCGGTCGGCCTCACGATCCGCGCGGCGTGTGTTCACGCCCACTTCGGGAGTACGCCGGGCGTCATCGGCCGTGTTCGTCGGGATCTCTACTACCGCAGGAACCGGCGTCGCTATGCCTCGAAATGGGGTGATGATCGGCGTTAGAATTCTGGTGCGTGAAGGAATCTGCTAGGTTCCAATAGTCGACAGACGGGGTGGTAGGATTCGACACCGACGCTCCCTCCGAAGGGAGAAACCATCGTGGTCATCTTAAAATATGGGCGGACCATAGCAACGGCCGCGCGACGTGTAGGCCACATGTCCCCCGCTCCCCCCTCGACGTCATCCCCAATCAACCTCCTCGCGATTATCCCCGCGCGGAAAGGCTCCCGACGAATTCCGGGGAAGAACGGGCGGCCGCTTGGGGGAAAACCTCTCGTCCTTTGGACGATTGAGGCCGCCGCCGGTTGCTCTCGCCTTGATCGCATCCTGCTCTCGACCGACGCACCAGAAATAGCGAGCCTCGGTCGCGACGCAGGGATTGAAGTCCCATTCATGCGTCCGAGCTCTCTGGCCACCGACGCGGCGAAAACGGTGGACGTTGTCAGGCACGCCGTCGACTTTGTCGAGGGCCCGGGCCTGAAGGTGTCTTCGGTCGTAACGCTCCAGCCCACCTCGCCGCTTCGATCGACAGCCGACATCGATGCCGCGATTGACCTTCATCTCCAGGATCCGACGCGTAGTGTGGTCAGCGTCTCGCCCGCCCACCCACCGCCCAACTTGTGGATGTCCATTGAACGGGACACTCTCGTCCCGTTCGCGGGATCGTGGCCCAAGGCGGGCGATCGAAAGGGACACGAGGCTTACGCTCTGAATGGCGCAATCTTCGTGACCCCACGGAAGGTCCTTGACACCGGAGATCTGGTAGGCCCGAGACCTCGGCCGTACATCATGCCCCGCGAGAAATCCATCGATATCGACGACGAG
>VBLV01000155.1:8338-12563 GCA_005879045.1 Methanobacteriota archaeon
CACGTCGGTCGGGCAATCGTCGGAGATGGTGCGCCTTGCTATGTGGTGGCCGAAGCGGGTGTCAACCACAATGGCGACGTGAATCGCGCGCTGAAGATGGTTCGCGTCGCGAAAGAATCCGGTGCCAACGCGATCAAGTTCCAGTCGTTCAATCCAGAGGACTTGGCGACCGCTACCGCTCCACTCGCCGCGTATCAGCGGCGATCGAGGGGCCGACGAGGGACCCAGATCGAGATGCTCCGGCATCTGGCACTCAACGAAAATGAACAGGAAGAGGTCTACCGCGCATGCAAACGCGCGGGGATTCAGTTTCTTTCGACCCCGTTCGACGAGGCGAGCGCGCGATTTCTTGCAGCGTTGGGCGTTCCTGCCTTCAAGATAGGTTCCGGAGACCTCACGAATATTCCCCTGCTTCGTTTCGTCGCAAGCTATGCAAGACCGATGTTAGTGTCAACCGGCATGGGTACAATCGGTGAAGTCGAAGAGGCCGTTCGGACTGTGAGACGAGCGGGCAACGATCGGCTCGTTGTCCTCCAGTGCACGACGGCGTACCCGGCGCCCAACGAGGTAGGCTTCTCCGACCACACGACCGGTTTCACTGCGGCCGCCGCGGCCGTCGCGCTCGGTGCCTGCGTCGTCGAGAAGCACTTTACCCTGAGTCGCCAACTTCCCGGCCCGGATCATCGGGCGTCCCTCGAACCAGCCGAACTTCGACGATTTGTCGCGCAAATCCGCGAGACTGAAGACGCCCTCGGAGATAGTAGAAAACGCGTCATGTCGAGTGAACGGCAGAACATTGTGCCCGCGAGAAAGAGCGTGGTGGCCAAAGTCAGAATCCCTGCGGGCACTCAGATCCTAAGGGGCATGCTCACGGTGAAACGGCCGGGATCCGGGATTTCACCGCGCGACATGGACAAACTGATCGGCAAGACGGCCCGAGGAGGGATCCCGGCGGACAGCCTGATCTCGTGGCGGCAGGTGAAGGCATGAGGCAAGTCGGGGTCGTTACAGGCAACCGAGCCGATTATGGGCACCTTGTCCCTGTCCTGCGGGGCATTCGTTCGAGCCGCAGATTGAACCTCCGATTGTTTGTCACGGGGATGCATCTCTCCGAGGAATTCGGGCGGACCGCGGATTTCATCCGCCGAGATGGCATCAAGCCGACGGCGGTGCTTGCGAATCGCGCATTCGACTCGACACCGGAAGGGATGGTTCATGGAGTGGGACGACTAGTCGAGGAGCTCGTCGAGCCGTTGCGCGACGGGGCCGTGGACGTCTTGCTTCTTCTCGGCGACCGAGGCGAGATGCTAGCAGGGGCTATCGCCGCAACGTACCTGCGGATCCCGATTGCTCATCTCCATGGCGGTGAGCGGACCGGAGATGTCGACGAACCGGTCCGCCACGCAATCAGCCGTCTTGCCCACCTTCATCTTGCGGCGACCCGGCAGAGCGGGGAGCGGCTTCGAAGAACCGGGGAGCAACCATGGAGAGTCCATGTGGTCGGATCACCGCGTGTCGATCTGATCCTCCACCGCACACGACCCACCCGCGACCAGGTGTTGCAATCTCATGGATTGAATCCAGAGAAGCCGCTCATTTTGATCGTGCAACATCCAACGGCAAAGGACCGAGCCCGCGCGGGAATTCTGTACCGCCGGACCCTGGACGCGATCCTGCCCCTCGATGCGAACATCGTGGCGACCTACCCTAACGGAGATCCCGGAAGTCTCGAGATCATTCGAGTCTTGAAAGAATTCGCGAGACGACGACCCATCACCGTCTACCAGAGTCTTCCTGAGGATAAGTTCCTCGACCTGCTGTCGTCCGCCGATGTCCTCGTCGGCAACTCCAGCAGTGGCATCATCGAGGCGCCTTCCCTGAAAGTGCCCACGATCAACGTCGGTGACCGTCAGAACGATCGGGAGCGGGGAGGCAATGTCATCGACGTCCCCCATGATGCCGCCGTAATCCGAAAATCGGTGCGAAAGGCTCTTTTCGATCGAAGGTTTCGCCGCAAGGTGGCAACGAGCCGGACGCCATGGGGCGACGGCCACGCGACTCGCCGCATCGTACGCATCCTGGAATCGGTTGGCCTCGATCAGCGCCTGCTCGAAAAGCACCTGGCCTGGTGAGGGAGTCCATGCGATCGGCTGTGTACGGATCTGGAGGCCATGGGAAGGTTGTCGCGGACATCCTGACGGCCGCGTCGGAACATGAGGTCGTCGCCTTCCTCGACGACGACTTGTCGAAAGATGGGGTGATGGTTGGTGGCCTCGCGGTTCATGCGATTCGCTCTAACATCCGTGAACAGGCCAAACAGCTCAAGATCGGTGCGATCGCTTTGGGGATCGGCGACAACAAGGCCCGGTCTGCGGTCGCCGAACGATGTCAAGCCGCAGGGCTCGCGATAGTCCAAGCGGTCCACCCCCGGGCCACGGTCGCGCGCTCCGCCCAAATCGGCACCGGGGTCGCCATCATGGCGGGTTCGGTCGTCAACCCATTCGCCCGCGTCGATGATGGCGCATGCATCAACACCTCCGCTACGGTGGACCACGACTGCGTGATTCACCGCTACGTTCACATTTTTCCGGGCGCGCACATCGCGGGAACCGTCGAAATCGGTGAGTTCTCGTACATCGGGATGGGGGCTTCGGTACTCCAGAATATCCGAATCGGGGAACAGGTCACGGTCGGCGCCGGGGCTGTCGTCCTCGAAAACTTGGAAGACGGAGTGACAGCCGTTGGGGTCCCTGCGCGTAGGGTCAAGTCAACCCCGCCTTCAGGACGTGGATGAACATGGGATCCGTGGTCGTTGTCGGCGGCTCGGGATTCATCGGCACCCACGTCGCGCGTCGGCTGGAAGCCGCGGGCCTCGATGTCTCGATTTTCGATCTCGCGAAGCCTCCGAAGGGATCCCACGCTCGCGCTATCCAAGGCGACGTCTTCAAAGCCGAGGAGATCGAGGCCGGAATTCGAGGAAGCGACATAGTTATCGACCTCGTCGGGCTGGCGGATATCGGCGAGTGCCAGAAACACCCGGATCGTTCATTCCGATTGAATGTCGAATCGCTTATCCGGATCCTTGAGGCCTCACGGAAAGAGGGCATTCGTCGGGTCATCTTCTCTTCGTCCGCGGCCGTCTATGGGAAAGTCGAGACTGTCCCGATCGATGAGACGGCGCAGCCGAATCCCTCGACCGTCTACGGTTGGCACAAGGTCATGGGAGAACTCGCGCTCCGGGCCTATCGCCAGAATTACGGCATCGGGTATGTCATCCTCCGCCTTTTCAACGTACTAGGGACGGGCAATCGAGGTGTCATCGACAGTTATGTTCAAGCTGCCGTCACAGGCAAGTCCATTCATGGCTTTGGACGAGATCAACTCCGCGACTTCGTGGACGCGGGCGACGTGGCCGAGGCATTCCGCCTGGCCGCAACGCAATCCGACGTAGTGGACAAGATCATCAACATCGGCTCCGGACAAGGGATTCGTATTTCCGAACTCGCCGCGATGATCGCGAAAGCGGTCCCGGGCACACAGATCGAGTTCGAGGAAAAGCCGGAGTTCATCCCCTACCACGCGGTTGCGGATGTCACGCTCGCGCGGAAGCTCCTCGCCTTCCAGCCAACGCCGGGCCGCGAGGTCGTCAAGAAACTGATCGGAGAGTTGGTGTCCCATGGCGGATAAGCTCGCAATTCTCNNGGTGGATCGCCGGCCTTCGAAAAGACGTTTCCGATCATTCGGCCCTCGGCGGACGAAGCTGCAACCCCGGAACTTTCGAAACGGATGCAAGCAGTTCTTCAGTCGAACATGCTCTCGAACGTAGGAATCTACGTGAGGAAGTTGGAAGAGGTGCTGGAACGCAAACTCCAGGTGGACCATGTCATTGCGACGTCGTCTTGCACGCTCGGCTTGATCATCACCCTCCAGGCGCTTGGCCTCCGAGGCAAACGTGTCGCCGTCCCCTCGTTCACGTTCAACGCGACCGGTCTGGCATGTTACTGGACCGGGAATGAACTCAACTATGTCGATGTGGATGAGACGCTCACTGTCGACCCGAAGCTCCTTGCGACCCTTCGCGGAAAGGTCGATTTCCTCCTTCCGGTGCACCTATACGGGAATCCTTGTGACGTCGACGCCCTCCGGGATTGGGGGGCAAAGGAGAAAGCCCCGGTCGTGTACGATGCGGCCCACGCGCTTGGATCCTCTTTGCGAGGCAAACCGA
>VBLV01000276.1:0-1994 GCA_005879045.1 Methanobacteriota archaeon
CATCCCACATCGCGACGATGACGGTCCACCAGGATCGCGATTCGTCTTTCTCATCGCACTCCATCTCGTTCGGCGGCAACCTCGTGCGGAACTACGTGCACACCCTCTTTCGGGCGCCGGGCGGAAGTCTCATCCTGAACGGTCTGTACATGACCTCCGGGACCCAGCAGGCGGACAACTACACCCGGATCGACCACGTCGCGCCCGCCTGCACGAGCGTCGAGCTGTACCGCGGCATCCTCGGCGGCAAGTCCCGAGGCGTGTTCAACGGAAACATCTACGTCCGGAAGGATGCGCAGAAGACGGTCGCGCGACAGACGAACAAGAACCTCCTCCTGTCGAAGGAGGCGTTCGTCGACAGCACGCCGGGCCTGGAGATCCTCGCCGACGACGTGAAGTGCAACCATTCCTCCACAATCGGACAACTCGACGAGAACGCGGTGTTCTATCTCCGGTCGCGGGGCATCGATGAGGAGGCGGCGCGGAACATCCTGACGTATGCGTTCGCTGCCGATGTCGTGAACCAGGTGAAAGTCGCCCCGGTCCGGATCAAGCTCGATCAGCTGATCGTCTCGCGCCCGCCGAGGGGCGCGGGCCTCGGGGAGACCTTATGAAGCGCGATTCGATTCTATCTCCCTGGACCCGCGCAACCCTGCGGGAGGCCCCCTGATGCCGGATCTCCGAGAGCTGTACCAGGATACGATCCTGGATCACAGTAAGAGGCCCCGTAATTTCCGGGAGATCGCGGCCGCCAGCGCGACGGCCGTGGGCCACAACCCGCTGTGCGGGGACCGGGTGACCGTGTACGTGCGCCTCGACGACGGAACGATCGAGGACATATCGTTCGTCGGCCAGGGGTGCGCGATCTCGAAGGCCTCCGCATCGCTGATGACGGACGCGGTGAAGGGCAAGTCGAAGGCGGATGCCCATCGCCTCTTCGAGCGATTCCACAAGATGGTCACGGCCCGCCCGGGGGATCCGGTCGACACCTCCCTCGGCAAGCTCGCGGTCCTGTCCGGCGTCTGCGAGTTCCCCGTCCGCGTGAAGTGTGCGAGCCTGGCCTGGCACACCCTCGAAGCGGCCCTGGAGAGGAAGCAGGAGACCGTTTCGCTGGAGTGAGTATCGTGTCTTCGGACGCTCCCCGGACCGCCTCCGAGCAAGAGGCGGGCGGTCCCGTGTCCATCGGTCCGGGACCGAGCACCGACCTCATCCGTGAGTTCTCGAAATCGCGGCGCGAGACCGAGTGGATGCTGCGCCTGCGTCTTCGAGCCCTGGAGCGATTGCATACCGACGGGGTGCCGGCGTGGGCCTCGTTCTTGCGGGACGTCGATTTCGGCGGGATGGTCCAGGCAGCAGGGATCCCGCGGGCATCCGTCGCCGAGGTGGGTGAACCGGGCCTCCTTCCCGGCCTCGGGGCGCTCGAGGAATCCGAAGCCGCGTACCGGGCTGTCCGGAACGATCTCGAGTCGCGCGGCGTGGTGTTCCTCGGATTGGCCTCCGCCGTCGCCCACGACCCGAACCTCGTGAAGGCCCATTACGCGACCGCGATCGCGGTCGATGCCCATCCGATCGCGGCGCTCAACGCGGTCTTGTGGTCCGGGGGCTCGTTCCTCTACGTGCCGGCCGGCGTTCGCGTTGAAATTCCCCTCCAGGCAGAGATCCGGGAGGATTACGCGAAAGTCGAGCCGTTCGAGCGAAACGTGATCGTGGCCGACCGCGGCGCCGACGTCACGTACATCGAGGGATGCACCGCGCCCGTGTACACGCCGGACCAGCTGCACGTATCCGCCATCGAGGTCATCGCCATGCCCGGATCCCACGTGCGGTACATCGCCCTCCAGAACTTCGCCCGAGCGGTGGACAACCTCGTCACGAAACGCGCGCTCGTCCACGAAGGTGCGAGCGTCGAATGGGTCGACGCGAACTTGGGCTCGCGCCGGACCTGGAAGATTCCGCGGGCGGATCTCCTCGGTCATGGCGCCTCGGCGGAATTC
>VBLV01000276.1:2091-3566 GCA_005879045.1 Methanobacteriota archaeon
GAAGATCATCAACCGCGGCATCGTTCGGGGCGGGGGACGGACGACCTTGCATTCGGCGGTGCGGGTGGAACCGGGAGCCACCGGCGTTGAATCGAGCGTCGATTGGTCGTCGCTGATGCTCGATGCGGAGTCCCGAGCCGAGACGGCCCCGTCGATCGAACTCGACGAAGCAGACGCGGAGATCACCCAGGAGGGATCCGTCCGAAAGGTGAGCGACGAGATGCTCTTCTACATGGCGTCCCGCGGCGTGACGAAGGACGAAGCCCTCCGGATGGTCGTCCTGGGGACCGCTGAAGTGGTGACGAAGCGGATTCCCATCGAGTACGCGGTCGAAGTGGACCGCCTCATCGAACTGGAACTGGGGGGCGGCATCGGCTGATGTCCCGTCGCAAGAAGACTCAAGTATTGAGCCGGGCATGGCAAGGGGGCACCGCATGGCGAAACCCGCAAAGGTGATGCTGAACGTGCCCGCCATCAAGGCGGACTTCCCGATCCTCCAGCGCACCATCCGGGACAAGCGGCTCGTCTATCTCGACAGCGCGGCGACGTCCCAGAAGCCGAAACAGGTCATCGACGCGACCTCGGACTTCTACTCGAGGTACAACGCGAACGTCCACCGCGCGATCTATGAGCTCGGGGAAGAGGCCACGCGGGAGTACGAGGGAGCCCGCGAGAAGATCGCGGCGTTCATCCAGGCGAAGTCGCCGACCGAGATCGCGTTCACGAAGTCCACGACGGAATCGCTCAACCTGGTCGCCTATGGCTACGGCCTGAAAGGGAAGCTTCAGAAGGGCGACGAGATCGTCGGGACGGTCATGGAGCACCACTCCAACCACGTGCCGTGGCATTTCGTGAAGGACCACAAGGGCGCCGTGCTGAAGTACGTCGACGTCCAGGACGACGGCACGCTGCGAATGGAGCAGTACGATGACCTCCTGACCAACCGCACGAAGATCGTGACGGTGACTCTCTGCTCCAATGTCCTCGGGACGATCAACCCGGTCAAGGAGATCGCGAAACGGGCGCACGAAGTCGGGGCGATCTGCGTCGTCGACGCGGCCCAGGCGGCCCCGCACATGCCGATCGACGTCCAGGCTCTCGATGCCGACTTCCTCGCCTTCAGCGGCCACAAGATGCTCGGCCCCACGGGGATCGGCGTCCTGTACGGGAAACAGGAACTGTTCGAGGCGACGGAGCCGCTGCTCGGCGGCGGAGAGATGATTCGAGAAGTGCACCTGGGGTCGGCGAAATGGAACGACGTCCCCTACAAGTTCGAGGGCGGGACGCCGAACATCGCCGGGGCGATCGGGCTCGGGGCCGCGGTGGACTACCTCACGAAGATCGGGATGGAGGCGGTCCGCGGGCATGAGATGGAGATCACCGAGTACGCCCTGGAGAAGCTCGGCCGATTGAAAGGCGTGACGACGTACGGCCCGAAGGACGTCAAGAAGAGGGCCGGCGTCGTGTCCTTCACG
>VBLV01000156.1:0-3436 GCA_005879045.1 Methanobacteriota archaeon
TCTGTACGCTGTGCACGGTGACCTCGAGGGCGCGGATCTGCGACGACTGACGGATCTCCGTGACGTCCTCCATGTCCCGCACGTCGAGGGACGTGCCGACGTCGATCACGGACCGCTGGCGTTTGTGCGCGCGGATGTCCGGGGTTGCATCGAGGATCTTCAGGCGGTCCAAGTTCCACCCGAACGTGCCCATGTTCGCCTTGACCTCGATCGGCGGCTCATCGAGGGTGACGAGAAGGCAGGGCTCCTGCTGTCGGAGGCCTTCGAGGAGGAAGTGGAGGGCCAGGATCGTCTTGCCGCTCCCGGTCGGGCCCGAGATGACGTACGGTCGCGCGGGCAGCAGGCCGCCGTTCAGCATCGTGTCGAGACCCACGACGCCCGTCTTGACGCGATCCATTGAAAGCCTGCCGAGCGCCGGACCACCCGGCCCATGATGCATAAAAGCTCCGTCGTGAGAATCAGGTCATAAGACAAGTCCCAGGAGAGAGCCGAAGTTAACCTTAAACAAGGTTAACTCTTTCGGAGTATGAGAAATCGACGCAATGGCCATGACGAAGAGACCGCCGCCGACGTCGGAGCTCGATAGCGGGGGATGGACTTTCCGGGCCCGAGGTTTTGCTCACGGCCCTTTTGAACCATCGATCTCCGGGTGTCTCACCGGGGACCTGGGAGTCCCGGGGTATGAGCCCGACGGGATATCCTGGCTACCCCACCCCGCTACCTCAGCGCATCGAGCCACGGCGCGCCGGCGGTCGTCCGTCCGCATTGGAACGTGTCGGATAAACCTATCGCGCGCGTCGTTCAGAAGAACTTACGAAAGCGCGCGAGGTCTTCCAGAGTCCCCTTCAATTTGATCTTGCCCGTGGCGTACGCCTTGAACGGGCCGATCTCTCGGAGGATGAGTCCGCGCAACGTGTCCGCATCCGTGGCAATCGTGATGTCCGCGGGATCCACGCCACCGTCCATCAGGCCTTCCACCTTCTGACCCGCGAGGGTGAAGTGATACTTCGTTCCGTCCTTCAGTTCGATTAGGACGGTCTTCCGGAGGCCGACGAGTTCCGCCCGGAGCGCCGGATCGGACGCGACCTTCGCGTTGAACTTCCGAATCAAGTCCTCGAGCATCTCTCGCATCGTCATCGACCGCCGAATTCGTCGAGCTTGCGGTTCCGGGACTCCGCGAGCAGCCGCCGGGCGGTGTCCCACGAGGTCCGCGTGTGCGGCGGCAGAGTCCCCTTTTTCTTAATCCACTTTTCGAGGAACGTGATTGTGTCCGGGTCGGACGAATAACCCGAGCCAATCGTATCGCCGATCTCGGCCTCGATCGCACGCATCTCGCGGTCTCGGCGGACCTTCGCCAAGATCGACGCCGCGCTCACGACGGGAAAGAGCTCGTCCGCGTTGTGCTGGGAGACGACCTCGACGGCGAAAGGCAACTCCCGCTGCACACAGCGCTTGAATTCGATCGCGTCCACGTCCGCGGCGTCGACATAGGCGGTCTCCGGGTGGAGCCGCTCAATGAGCTGAGCGAAGAGCTTTGCCTCGAAGTCGTTCAGGGACATCTCCGCGCGCATCAGGTCGATCTCCTCGGCCGGGATCACGAGGAGCTCCCACGTCGCGAGCTTCTCGATCTCCGGCGCCATGGCTTCCCGCTTCCCCGGCGAGAGTTTCTTCGAATCCCGGACGTTCATGTGGCGCAACGCGACGTCGGACTCGACCGCGACGCCAGCCACGACGAGCGGACCCAGGACGGGGCCTCTCCCCGCTTCGTCGACGCCGACGATCACGGTTCACGCCTCGAACAGCTCGCGGGCCGTCTCTTGCGCTCGAGCGATGACGTCCGCCTCGTCGACGGTTCGCACGACGCCCCCCGACATCAGGATCTGTCCATCGACGATCGTCGCTTGCACATCGCTCCCCCGGCCGCTGTAGACCAGGTGCCCGATGACGGTTTCCGGATAAAAAGGAGTTGTGTGGGCGCCTTTCAACGAGACGACCGCGAGATCCGCCCGCTTCCCGACCTCGATCGAACCAATCTCCCGTTCGACGTGCAACGCGCGGGCCGCCTGGATCGTCGCGAGGTCGAGGACGGTCTGCGCCGACATCACGCGGGCGTCCCACCGCGTTGCCTTGTGCAACAGTGCGGTGACCTTCATGTCCGCGAAGACATCCATCCCATTGTTCGAGATCGGCGAGTCGGTCCCGAGGCCGACGACGACGCCTTGGTCAATCATCTCGGGCACCGGCGCGACGCCGCCGCTAGCGAGCTTCATGTTGGAAACCGGGCAATGAGCGACGCTCGTGCCGCAACGGGCGAGGGCGCGGACCTCGTTCATCGTGACCCAAACGCAGTGCGCCGCGGTGACCCGATCCCCGAGGAATCCAATCTTCTCGAGCCACTCGACCGGTCGAAGGCCGGTCTTCGTGCGATGGGCTTCCACCTCGCCGCGCGTCTCGGCGAGGTGCGTGTGGAGTCGGACATCGCGTCGCTCGGCGATTTCCTTCGCCTTCGCGTAGGTTTCCTCCGAGGCGGCATAGACTCCCTGCACGCCGACGGACGGCGTGACGAGAGGATCGCCCTTCTGCTTCGCGACGAAGGCGTCCGCGTTCCTCACCGGGCTGCCGTGCTGCGTCGTGAAGGCCTCATCGAGGGTGACCCACGACAGAAACCCACGCATCCCCGATTCGCGCACGGCCCGCGCTACCTCGTCTTCCCAGTAAAACAGGTCGTGAAAGCTCGTCGTGCCCGAACGGATCATCTCGACGCATCCGAGGAGCGCGCCGATCTGCACGTCGCGTCGCGTCAGCTTNNNNGATCGCGGAGGCCTTCGGAAGCATCTCTTCGAGCGGCACGTCGTCCGCAACGCCGCGGAGGAGCGTGTTCGCCACGTGGTGGTGGAGATTGATGAAACCGGGAAGGACGGCGCAGCCGGAGCAATCGATGACCTCGTCCGCAGTGCGGTCGACCTCGCCCACCGCGACAATTCGCGCGTCTTCCACCAGAAGGTCACCCGATACGAGGCGACGCTTCTCGTCCTGGGTGATGATGAGACCATCGCGCAGCAGGAGGGACATCGGTCGCCCGTCGATGGGACGAGCCGTAGAAAGGGTTTTCGCGGCTTCCGACGTAATCGAAGAGGCGAGAGCGCTTGCGGTTGCGAATCCTCGAAATGACAAGCGTATTGCGGAGGCAAGGCTGTGTGCACGCGTGGACGTCGATTTCTCGAGAGCGCTTCGCGAATGTCTCGATCAAGTCGGACCCGGCCACGTGGCGACGTGCGGAGCCATCGCGACGGCGTTGGGCGACGTTCGGGCGGCCCGATCGGTGGCGACTTGGCTCCGCGCCCATCCGGACACGGCAGGAAGCCATCGAGTCGTCCGCGTGGATGGTCGTCCGGTTCGCGCCTCCGCATCATCGGAACTCGAGCGAGAGGGTATC
>VBLV01000156.1:3457-11806 GCA_005879045.1 Methanobacteriota archaeon
CATCCTCGGCGCGTTGGAACCCGTTGGCCTTCTCACTTCGCTCCGCGAAGAGCAACGGATGCTCAGCGAACGCGTCGTCGAAGAGGATATGGGCGTACAATTCGAACGAATCGCCGGAGTCGACGCAGGCTATGACGGAGATGAGACCTACGTTGTGGTCATATGCCTCGACCGGAATGATCTCGATCCGATCGACATCGCCGTCGTGAAACGACGGGCCGAGTTTCCGTACATCCCGACGTACCTCGCCTATCGCGAGTTTCCGGGAATCGAGGCCGCTGTTCGTCGCCTCGATCAGCGACCGGACGTCCTCCTGGTTGACGGTCACGGTCGCCTGCATCCGGCTCTGTTCGGAATCGCGTGCTACGTGGGAGTTCGACTCGACCTCCCGACGATCGGTGTGGCGAAGCACTCGCTGGTGGGTCGTGTGACCAAGAGAGGCCATCCGCCCTCGGGAGCGATGGCGATCGAATTCCAAGGTCGGGTCCGCGGGTACGCGTGGACCCCTCCGGGCCGCGAGCGACCGATCTTCGTCTCAATCGGCCACCGCATCACGCTCGCGCGCGCCCTCGAGGTGGTCCGCGCCTCAACTCTCCAAGGACATCCAGAACCGCTGAAGCTCGCTGACCGGATCGGACGGGAGATGAAAAGGAATAAGAGAAATGAAAAACGGAAAAAGGGTGCGACGCGATGAGTCGCCGAGCGACATATCACCGCGAGGGCTGGCCGGGCAAGCGGCTATCTCTTCTTTTTCTTGCCCTTCTTTTTCTTGGCCACTTCTGTCCTCCCTATTTTCTGTA
The DNA here is from genome assembly GCA_005879045.1 of Methanobacteriota archaeon. Lineage (GTDB taxonomy): Archaea > Thermoplasmatota > Thermoplasmata > RBG-16-68-12 > RBG-16-68-12 > RBG-16-68-12. The sequence goes on from VBLV01000156.1 coordinate 4,258, forward strand.
TAGACAAAAGGGGTCTTAAAAGTAGCGAAGCAACAAGAAAACGTCCATTTTGCGATTTATATAAAAACGAGGAGATGCGAAACGCACATCGAAACCGTTTTGGAGTGCGCCCGCATCACGCGAATCGTGGAAATTCTCGTGTTCGGTGCGGGCGCGATCGGCAGCTTCTTCGGAGGCCTTCTTTCCCAGCGGCATGATGTGACGCTCATCGGGAGGGCGGAGCACATTTCCGCCGTCAAATCCCACGGATTGCGCGTCTCCGGAAAGACGTCGATTATCGCGAAACCCCACGCCGCAATGCGAGTACCGCAAGGCGCGAAACCGGATTTCGTATTCGTCACGACGAAATCGTACGACACCGCGAACACGATGATAGCGTTGCGTGCGTTCGCAGACCGGGCGATCTTCGTCACACTTCAAAACGGCCTCGGGAACGCGGAGACCATCGCGAGGACCGCGCGGCGCGTCGTCGCGGGCACGACCGCGCACGGCGTCACATTCGTCGGGCCGGGCGAGATCCGGCACGCAGGCGTCGGCGAGACGATGATCGGCGCCTGGAGTCGCGTCAGCGAATCCGATCTCGTCCGCTTGCGGGATCTCCTCGCGGATGTCGGGATTGTCGCGAGTGTGACGAGCGACATCCGGACCGAGTTGTGGTCCAAACTGGTCGTGAACGCTTCGATCAACCCGATCGCAGCGCTCGCCGAAGTCCCGAACGGGCGCATTGTTCGAGACAAACTCCTTCTCGGCGTCCTTGAGGCCGTGTGCCGCGAGGCGACCGCGGTCGCGAAGGCCGAGGGCGCGCGCGTCGACGAGGAAGAGTTACGACATCGCACGATCCTCGTCGCGAAGCGGACGGCGGCGAACCGGGCGAGCATGCTCCAAGATTTGGACCGTCACCATCGAACGGAAATCGACGCAATCACCGGATCGATCGTCCGGGCCGCTGAGCGTCACCGGATTTCCGTTCCACTGAACGCAAGTCTCTACGCGCTGGTGCGAGCCAGGGAGGCGGCTTTCCGCGTGACGTCGGGCGCGAACGTTCGCGACTAAACCTTATAAAGGGCTATTTAGCTCCCCTCAGTACCAAACCTCGTTTCAGCCCCTTAGTGGCCTCGACGGGATGGTGGTGTAGCTTTGGCCAAAATCAAGATTGAGAACGTCGTCGCCTCGACCTCCCTCGGAGAGGAACTTGACCTCCAGGCGATCGCCCTCGCCCTCGGCGGGGCGGAGTATGAGCCAGAGCAGTTCCCCGGGCTCATCTACCGATTAAAGGAGCCGAAGACCGCGACGCTCCTCTTCCGAAGCGGAAAAGTCGTGTGCACCGGGGCGAAGAGCCTCGAGCACGTCAAGACCGCGATCGACATGGTCGCGAAGCAGATCGAGGCGGCCGGCATCCCGATCAAAAAGAATCCGGTGATCGAGGTCCAGAACATCGTTGCATCCTCAGACCTCGGAACGGAGATCAACCTGAACGCAATCGCCATCTCCCTCGGCCTCGAGAAGGTCGAGTATGAGCCGGAGCAGTTCCCCGGACTCGTGTACCGAATCGACGTGCCGAAGGTGGTCGTCCTCCTCTTCGGCAGCGGCAAGCTCGTCTGCACGGGCGCCCGGAAGCCCTCGGATGTCGAGGAGGCGGTCGAGAAGATCACGCAGGAGCTGAAGGCCGCCGGGCTGCTCCGCTAGGCGATGTTAGAACTTCGGACCGACATCGAGATCGACGCGCCGGTCGAGCGCGTGTGGGAAGTCCTGACGGACTTCGACCGGTTCCCGGATTGGAATCCGTTCATCCGACGGATCCATGGCAATGCCCAAGTCGGCTCGCGACTCGACGTGTTCCTCGGAGCGTCGGGGACCCGCGGGATGCGGTTCCGACCCATTGTGACGAAGGTCGTCCCGAACCGCGAACTCCGGTGGCTCGGCCGCTTGGGTCTCCCTCGACTCTTCGACGGCGAGCACATCTTTCAGATCGAGCCCCTCGGGCCAACTCGCGCCCGGTTCATCCAACGGGAGCGATTCCGCGGTCTGCTCGTCCCGCTGATGGCTCGGAGCCTCAACCGAGACGCTCGCCGAGGTTTCGAGGAAATGAATCACGCGCTCCAAGCACGCGTCCATGCGGCTCCTGAGAGTCGCATCGGAACCGGGAAAGCCTAAGAGACCGCCCTCGTTTGGCGAGGCGTGGCGATCTTCGACAACCACATTCATCTGCGTGCGAGCTTCAAAGGCGTCGAGGCCGCGAAGGCCTTCGAGAAATCGGGCGGCACGGCGATCCTGCTGACGCACAGCCCGTACGCCGAAGTGCCGATCACCCGGGCGGACGACTACGAGAAAGCGTACGGCTTGACGCTCGCGATGGCCGATGCCGTCCGGGCGGCCACTGTCCTCCAGGTGTTCGTCGCACTCGGGCCGTATCCGGTCGAGTTCATCGACTTGCGGGAGACGCTCGGTCGCGAGGCTGCGATGGACGCGATGAGGCGTGCGATCGACCTCGCCGCGGACCACATCCGTGAACGAAGGGCCGTCGCCTTCGGCGAAATCGGGAGGCCGCATTTCCCCGTCGACCCGGACATCGTCCGGGCGTGCAACGAGATTGTCGGGTACGCGATGGCTCAGGCCAGGAGCCTCGAATGCGCGGTCGTCCTGCATACCGAGGACCCGACGCCGACGACGTTTGCGGAGTTCGCGGCCATGGCTGCGAGGGCGGGGCTCGACCCCAAGTATGTCGTGAAGCATCATTCGACGCCGTTCACCCGACGCGAGGACACTGCGGGACTCGTGCCTTCGATCCTGGCGAAGGAAGAGCTCGCCGCGCAGGCCCTGAAAGGCGGCCCCCGATTCCTCCTGGAAACCGACTACATCGACGATCCGCGCCGGCCCGGGGCCGTCTTGGGACCCGCGACGGTGCCGAAGAAGACCAAGGCGTGGCTCGAGAAAGGGTTGCTCACAACCGAGCAGGCTTCGTCGATCCACCACGACTTGCCCGAAAAGACTTACCGTATCGAAATCAACTGATCACAACGTGCCAGTTTGTGAGCATCAAGTTTCGCCCGTCCCGCTAGCGTCGGACGCGAAAGCCACGGAATTCTCCTTTCGGCTCGGACCAAGACACCTCGACCGATTCGACCCTTGCGTGAGGTTGGGACGCCTTGTTCCACTCGATGCATGTCTCAATCATGGACCGATCGCCTTCGAACACCGCCTCTACGCTTCCATCCCATCGGTTCTCGACGTACCCGTCAAGTCCCAACGATTCCGCCTTCTCCGCACAATACGCTCGAAAGTTCACTCCTTGCACGCGTCCGAGAAAGACAACGACTGCGCGGACTTTCACCTCGAAGCGAAACGAGACGACGCGAAAGAACTTTACTGGCCACTCGGGTACGATAAAGAATCAGAATCTCTACACTCTGGCTCGCTGCCTGTGTTCTGAAGCCGCAGCCTCACCGCCCGGAGGCACATTCTAAGATGGAGAACCGCCCGCGAATATGTCAGCCGGGGGTGCGTTGTTTGTGCCGATCCCAAACGTAGACGAAGGTCCCGGCAGCGAGTATCAGCAAGAAGAAGACGCTGCCTGAAACATCGAGCGAGCCGGGGACCAGCAAGTAGAGGAGACGCGCGGAAAGGCCCCACAACCCAACGAGCAGAAGGAAAAGACTGACAAGCGCGGCGTATGTAAGTCGATGCTTCTCCGCCATCTCGAGGCACGAGATGCCTCGCCCGGCATCTTCCTTCCGGGCGGCTCGGGGCCGATGGAGCGGCCTTGACCTCGTGCCATCGTGGGGGACCGGTCCGGAAGGGGAGATTGATAACGGTCAGCCCGATGACGGACTCGTGCGGCTGCTTCCGGCGATGCGGTCGAGTCCGAACGTGAGCTTTGTGACGCCTTGACTGTTCTCTTTATCGTACGCCGTGGACAAGTGAAAGGAACTTTATCGTAGCGACAGGCGATTCGAGCAGACGATGCCGGGAGCCGCTCGAGAGGCGGAGTCAGAATCCGTCGATCGCCTCCGACCGTATGTCGAGCGCGCCCGGGCGTTCGTCGGGTGGAATCTTGACCGCGTTTCGCCGAAGCGAATCGGACCCGGGCTGCCGTGGGACTACAAACGACGGGCGAAGAAGCTCCTGGCGCGCGCCTCGTATGCGCTCGACGTCGGAACGGGCGGCGGCGAACTGTTCGCGGAACTTTGCGACGCCTACCGCGGACGTGCGGTCGCGTCGGAGCCGTGGGCCGTGAACGCGCCAATTGCCAAACGAGCGCTGTCGGAGCGACGGATCGAGGTGGTTCGCGCGCACAGCCTCTACCTCCCGTTTCAGGACGGTGCGTTCGACCTCGTCCTCGATCGGCACGAGGAGATGGATCCCGAGGAGGTCCATCGAGTCCTCGCACCGGGAGGAATGGTCTACACGCAGCAAATTGGCCGCAACGAGTGGAATGAACTGCGACCGTTCTTCCCCCGGATGCAGGACTTCGGCCCGCTCCTCGACCGATATGTGCGGGGATTCCAGCGAGCGGGGATGATCGTGGCTCGAGCCGAAACGCGTGACATCCGCGTGGCGTACCGCGGACTCGGCGAGCTCGTGTATCTGCTCTGTATCTCGCCTTGGACGATCCCTGATTTTGATCCCCTAGGGCGAGATCTAGTCCCTCTTCGCCGAGCCGAGGACCGGCTCACGACAACGGATGGCGTCGCGCTCACCGAGAGCCGCTTCATCATCGAAGCCCGCAAGCCGTAGCCGCGGCAGCCGTTCTAGGTCCTCCCGCCAGGTCTCCTGCGATTGGGTTCGCCGGTTTCGGGAACCAATCGCCGCACTTTTCTTATACGCCAGCCCGCTATCGCTCTCTCCCCGGAGCGGGTTCTTCATGAAGCGGAACAAGGTCCAGGACCTCCGGGTGTCCGACTTCATGTCCACGGACCTCGTGACCGCGAGCCCCGACGAGACGCTCGGGGATGTCCTCGGCAAGATGAAGTCGAACGACATCCACGAACTCCCGGTCATCGAACGCAAGAAGCTCGTCGGCGTCGTCACGATGCGGGAGCTGATGCGGCGTCGGAATCTACCGCCGACCACGAAAGTCTCCACCGTCCTCGAAATCCCGCCGGGAATCGGTCCGGAGACCCCGCTCCCCGAGGCCGCGGAGCAGATGATCTCGGCCGGGTTCCGCGCGATCCCCGTCGTCAAGGGGAAGGCGCTCGTCGGAATCATCTCCCGGTCGGACATCGTCCGTGCCCTCGTCGAGACCCGCGCGCTGGAAGGCGTCGTCGTGCGGGACTTCATGACGCCGAACCCGCAGGCCGTGGCGGAGGACGACACGGTCGAACACGCGGTACAGATCATTCGGTCGCTCGGCGAACGCTCCGTGCCGGTCGTCGACAAGCACCGCCACCTGAAGGGCGTCGTCGGGCTGAAGGACGTCGTCGACCTGTTCGCCCGCCCGAAGGTGCGCGAGCAGTATGGGGACCGCGCGGGCCGCGAGGAGAAGGTCGTCATCGAAGTGAAGAGCGTCATGCGGTACCCGCCGCTCACGGTCGGGCCCGACGCGGACGTGCAACGCGCGGCGGAGCTGATGGCCAAGCAGCACGTCTCCTCGGTCATCGTGACGGAGAGAGACGAGCCCGTGGGGATCATCACGTCCCAGGACCTCATGCAGTTCCTCGCCGGCCTGCGGGAACGGGAGCAGCTCTTCGTGGAGATCGGCGGGCTCGAGGACGAGCCGAAGGACACGTACGACGAGATCTACGCCGTGATCCAGAAGGAGATGCGTCGGATCGCGCCGCTCGTGCAGCCGCGAACCCTCACGATCCATTTCCAGAAGTACAAGCCGGAGGGCGACCGCTGGAAGTACTCGCTTCGGGCGCGCTTCACGACGGCCCATCGGATCTACTACGCGCACGAGTTCGACTGGGACCTCCGGGTCGCCCTGACGAAGCTCCTGGACACGCTCTACAAGCGGATCGTCAAAGAGAAGGAACGCAAGGTCACGGAGCGGAAGCGGCACCACCAGTCAACGTAGGTTCCAGAACGGACGATGGGCTCGAATCGTCGCCTCGATCGCGGGACCGCCGCGACCCTTGTCATCGAGGACCTCGGAAAGCGCCAGCGGAATCGATCGTCCGCGGAAGCGAGCCACGACGCCGGCGATCACCTCGCCCAGCGCATCGAGATGATATCCGCCTTCCAGAGCCACCGCGAATCGGCTCCCGCAGAGGCGGGTCGCGAGGGCCGCGCTCCGGGTCACGAGTTCGACGTAACCGGGGGAGGACAGGACGAGCGACGTGAGCGGGTCGCGGTAGTGCGCATCGATCCCGAGGCTCACGAGAATCCCATCCGGCCGGAACTGCTCGACGATCGGTTCGACGATCCGGTCATGAGCCGCGAGGTACGAAGCGTCTCCACACCCCGCCGAGAACGGGATGTTCACCGTGAATCCGCGACCGTCTCCCGTCCCCACGTCCTCGGCGGGACCCGTGCCCGGGAAAATGCCGTACTCGTGCGTGGAGAGATACAAGACGGACGCGTTGTCGGCGAAGATGTCGCGCGTCCCGTTCCCGTGATGGGCGTCGTAGTCCAGGATGGCGACCCGCCTTCCTTCGGCGATTTGATCGGCGGCCGCGATGGCGACGTTGTTCAGGTAGCAGAAGCCGCCTCCGTAGTCGGGGCCGGCGTGATGGCCTGGAGGTCGTACAAGAGCGACGATCGGTCGTCCGTCCCGCATGGCGGATCGCGTCCCCCGAAGGACCGCCCCGGCGGCGAGGAGGACGAGGTCGAACGTCCCCGGGTGGACGGCCGTCTCCGGATCGAGCAGCCCTTCGCCTAGCGCCTGGAAATATTCGAGATACGTTTCCCGATGGACTCGCTTCACTTCCGCGACCGTCGCAGGGGACGCCCGCTCGACGTCGGTGAAAAGGCCGGCTCGTTCGAGGTGGGAAACGATCGACCGCAGCCGATCCGGCCGCTCCACATGGAAGGGCGAGGACACGTGGTCGAGGAACCGAGGATCGTAGACGAGCACGGCCGAGGGAGGGCCGGGGCCGACTTCAAGGCATCGGCGCGGCCGTTTTTGGGCCCTCGGGACGAGCTTATCACGATTGAAAATCACGCCGCGAAACATCTGAGAATTGTGCCGGCACCCTTAAGCAAACTCGATTTCATATGTTCGATTCAAGAGCGGAACGGGGCGGGATGAGAGTCTTTTCGCCGAAGGGTGCAAGTGTCATTCTCCTCGTTGGGGCTCTTGTTGTAGTCGGCTCGCTGCAACTCGGCCGACCGACGGGCCACGTCGTGTCGGACCCGATGAGCTTCTGGGAAGCGGCGGGTCGCGGCCTCATGACCGCGACAGTCGTGAACGAGACGTACGTGCGCGACGGACTCACGGTCACCTCGCCGGTCGGGATCCGCCTCGAGAACGCGGCCGACGTCCCGGTGCGCGTGTCCGAGGAAGCCGTCTTGATGAGCCCGCATCCGCTCGAGAATCCGTCGCCGGATCCGCTCCGCACGACGCAAGACGCGGTCTTGACGACGCACACGGTCCCGGCGCACGGTTCTGTCG
>VBLV01000157.1 GCA_005879045.1 Methanobacteriota archaeon
GACGATGTGCTCAATCGACCACGGGTTGTAGATACCGCCGCCGTTCGGGTAGTTTGCCCAGCCCGTCCAGGCGTCGTTCCGATACGCGTTCAGGTTCGTTCGGTAGTACAGGACGTTCCACGGAAGCTGGTCGGTCAGGATGCCTTCCGCGTCCTTTAGCTTCTTGACGCGGCTCGCGGTGTCCGTGTCGGTCAACGCGCTGTGGATCAGGTTGTCGACCACCGTGTTGCTGTAGCCGGCGGAGTTAGATCCACCGGTCCCCAGGTTCACGTCCCGTTCCGTGCAGAAGAAGTCGCAGATGTAGGTCTCCGGGAAGTCGCCTAGGGAGAAGCCGAGGACGTAGATGTCGAACGACACTGGGGCCGAGAACGCCTTCGCCACAATCGTGTCGAAGCTCGTCGGCGCCGCGTCGATGTCCAAGCCCATCGTCTTCAGATTCTTCGAGACCATGATGCCGGCATCCGCGCGGATCGGGTCGTAGTCCTTCGGGGGCGTCAGGATGGTTGCCTTGACTGGAGAGCAGTCCGGCGCCTCGAGGAATCCGTCCCCGTTGCAGTCGTGGAATCCGGCCGCGACCAGTGCGGCGCGGCCCGCATTGATGTTGAAGTCAGGCGGATTGGCGGTCGTGTTCACGTATAACGGATTCGAAATCGCGATCGGGACCGTGCCCTTAACGCCGAATCCGCCCATCAGCGTGTTCACGATGTAGTCTTTGTTGATCGCCTGCGAGAACGCCTTGCGGAGGGTCTGGCTCCACGGAGCCTGTCCCCAAGGACGCTCGCGCAGGTTGAAGGACACGTAGAAGAAGCCAGAGTCGGTGACCTTCTCGATGTTGATCGCCGGGTTCGTCACGACCTGGCTCAGGAAGCCGGGCGTGAGAGGCCAGACCAGGGTATCAATGTCGCCCCGCTGGAGCGCCAAGCTGATGACGTCCAGGCTGCCGTAGATCACCGCGCGAATATGGCGCAGCGCCTTCGGGTAGAACGGATACGCATCGCTCCTCCAGGTGTGGAATTGTCCTTTGCCCCAGTAGGTTGGGGAGACGTCCATCGTGGCGTCCGCGTTGTGAGTCCACGAGGTCAGCTTGAAGGGCCCCGAGCCCGTCGCCGCGTCGATCCCATTATACGTGGTATCGATCGAGTTGTCGAACGTGTCCGTCAGGTGGTTGGCTGGGTTGGACAGGTTCAGCTGGGGCCACGTGCCCAGGTGGTTCTTCCAGAGGCCCGATGGGATGATCGGAATCTCCATCGTATCGTAGAAGAACAGGGCGTACGTCTTGGCGAGATGGAATTTCACGGTCGTTGCGTCGATCTTCTCGACGCCGATGTGGGACACGCACTTCGGGCTGCTCCCACAAGTGGTCGCGTTCCAGAGCGGGTACTTCTTCGTGTCGGACCAGATCGCGTTGAAGATCCCAAGCTGGTACGTGGACCACGGCAACGTCTGGAATGTGAAGACGACGTCGTCGGCCGTCAGCGCTTGGCCGTTCGTGAACGTCGCGTTGTTGTGGATATAGACGGTCACACCGAAGCCCGTTGAATCAATGCAATATCCTGGGCCGCTCGGGAGACTGCCGGCGGGACAAGCCGACCAAAATCAGGATCATGGGAGAACAACCCTTCGAAATTGAACTCCACGTGATACTGTTTCCAGACGCTATTCGTGGCAGTATCGAAATAGTTCGGGTTCACCATGTCGTTCTGAAGGCCCACCGTCAGGGTATCCTTCGACCCGGCGACAGCCGCGGCCGGGTGGGCCTGCAGCACGAACACAAGACCCGCGGTGATCATCACATAGACGACCAATACCGCGTGCACGTGTTTCGAGCGCAGAAGCTTTGGAAGCAATGAGACTCCTCCCTCAAACCGATTAGCGGCGGAACAGGGGGGAGCGTATAAATACGTTTGTCCGAACCGCGTTTTAGCGCGAGTTTCGAACCATTTCTTGGTACGGCTCTCGAACCCGCGGGCATCTTCGCGATGAAACGCGATCGACAAAACTCTAGAAGACGAATCGAAGGCTTCATGCGGACGCGGCGAGGTCGATCGCGCGCAGCCAGCGCAACCGAAGCGCGGCATCAATCCGCAGCGCGTGCCACTCGTCGAGCGCTTTCCCCTTCCGGACGACTTGGAACGGAAACCCGTACGAGACGTCCATCAGGAACAGCGGCTCCGCGGCAGCGACGCCGAAGTCATGTTGCTCTCCTTCGAGGGCGGCCTGGACCGCGTCGAGGGCGACATCGTCCCTCGCGAACGCGACCATGGCGGCCACAATCCGACGGACCATGCCTCGACGAAAACTGGAGGCGCGAACGTCGACCACGATCACATCCGCATCGCGCGTGACGTCGAGCGAGTTCAAGGCGAACGGACCCGTGGGCGGCTCCGACGTGAACGAGCGAAAGTCGCGGTCCCCGAGGAAGAGCGCACCGACTTCGCGGAGCGAGTCGACGGACAGGTCGTTGTATAGGTGGTATCGATACCAGCGTTCGATGGCGTGGCGCGGATGGAACGCCGGAGGCACCTCCGAGTACGCCCAAGCCCAGACCCCTTCGGCATGGTCGTTGAAGACGCCGACCACCGCGTCGCCTTGGAGCGCGGCATCGAACGCAATCACATTCCCCACCGCGCTCACGCCCCGATCCGTTCGGCTCGCGCTCCGGAAGAAAGACTCCCTCGGATTCTGAAGGATCTTGCCGGCACGCAACGCGGCGAGACACTCCCCTTCGACGGTCCGCCGGTCGGGCTGGCGTTGGTGGCCGAAGAACGCGCCTCCATCGTACGCGATCTTGAGGGCGACTCGCATGCCAAGGAATATCTCCTGTACAATATATCGAGCGCACCGTGCCGACGATCCGCGTCGTCCTCGTGGAGCCGAAGAACGAGGGGAATGTCGGGGCCGTCGCGCGGGCCATGAAGAACTTCGGCGTCGCGGATCTTGTGCTCGTGAAGCCTTGCCGGCTGGGTGCGGAGGCGCGGCAACGGGCGATGCGGGGGATCGCGATCATGGAGGCCGCTCGAATAGTGGACGACTTGGAGACCGCGTTGAAAGGTGCGGATCTCATCGTCGGAACCTCTGGCATCGATACGAGAAGCGAAAAGCGGTTCGCTCGCATCTCACTCACCCCGCGTGACTTCGCGGCGCGGGTCGCCAAAATGGATGGCCGGGTCGCGCTCGTTTTCGGCCGGGAAGACTTCGGTCTCCTCGATGAGGAACTGCGGCGATGCGACTTGCTGACGACCATCCCGGCATCCTCGGACTACCCGATTCTCAACCTCTCGCATGCGGTGACGATCCTGCTCTACGAACTTCTCGCCGCGAGAGCCATCAAGCACGGGAAGCGCGAAGCGTCCGGCATGGAGAAGGAAAAACTCCACGAGGCCTTCGAGTCATTACTCGCCGAGACGGATTATCCGGCGCACAAACGAAGTCGCACGCAGGTTATGTTCCGCCGACTCATCGGCCGCGCAGTCCCGAGCAAATGGGAGTTCCATGCGCTCATGGGCGTGATCCAGCGGGCGACGAAACGGATTCAGCGCTTGGAACGCAAGGACTAGCGATCTCTGCATTCCCCATCACATGCGCGGGAACGAACGTGCGCCCGGACTCATTTCGCGATCCCGATGCCGAGGGACCGGTCCGTCTTCTCCATGCTCTTGCGGCCGTCTTTCTCGAGCTCGAGCATCGCACGAATCGCGTCGATGTTCTCCGGCACGACATCCGACTCCTGGTGGACCGCCTGGAAGTAGTACAGGCGCTTGCCGTCGACGACGTGCACGCCGTCCCGCCACACGGCGATCTCGTACAGGTCGGAACGGCTCCGCGACAGGTCGCGGGCCATCTCCATGATCTGGGCCGTGGACTTGACGCCGTCTCCGCCCGAGACGAGCGTGATCCTCGGGAACCGCTTCCATACATCGAGAATCTGCGTCGCGTCCGCGGACTTTTTCAGGTCCACCGCCAGGGTGTGCAGGTGCATGATCGTCGTCGGCACCTTGACCGCGATCGTGTGAATGTCCAGGTCCGGCAGGACGCTCTGCACGTCCGGGCCGTGATGGCTCGGCATTTCGAGCTCCGGCTCGATCGCGTTGATGGGGCCTTTCTTCGAATCGCCGGGATCCGTCGCGCGGCGCACCATGACGGCGAGCACCTTCTCGACGCCGACGTGAGCGTCGAGCGGGTAGAGCGTGCGTATTAGGCCCGTCGTGTTGCACGAGGGCACGCGGACGAACGGCGCGCCGAGGCAGTCCGCGTAATTCGCGGCCGCGTTGAAGGACAGGTTCGTCAGCGAGTGCTCCTCGCCGCCTTGCCAGATCGCCTTCACACCCGCCTTTTCGTAGAGGGGCTTGTACCCGCTGTCCTCCGGCGTGCAATCGACGACGAGATCCACTTCTCGGACGAGGTCGTCGAGGATCCCCGCGGCTTTGATGCCGGCCTTCTCGAACTTCGCCAGCGCGTCTTTGTTCGCGGCGTACACCGCATATCCTTTCCGCACGGCCAGCTTCGCCTCGAAATCGGGCTTCGTCTTCGCGACGCCGGCGAGGCGCATGTCGTCCTGTGCGGCGACCGCGTCGGCGACGCGCTTCCCGATCGTCCCGTATCCGTTGATCCCGATCTTGGGCGGCATGGAGGAGAAGCCTCGGTGCACCGAACGGTGGCGCGACTAAAAAGTTTGCGCGGTCGCAAGCCTATTCCGCCCGGGCCCGCATACCGAGGTCATGATCTGCTATTATTGCGAAAAGAACGCGCGTGCGATTTGCCGGTTCTGCGGTGCCGGGGTGTGCCCGGACCACACCAGGGCCAACCGATTCGTCAGCGGGTGGGCCGCGGAGGGCCGCGCCGACAACATCGTCGTCTTCAACGCAATCTGGTGCGGCCGCTGCGCCGTCCAGCCGATGTACATGGCCTAGCGGTGTGGGGCGCCGCGGGTGTACAGCTCCCGCCGAATCCGTGGGACCATCGCCATCAGCACGGCGGATTCCGTGAGGGCGTCCCGATCGAGCCGACGCTCCGTCAGGTACCCGATCGCGCCCTCCTTCGAGCCGATGTCGCGGATGCCGGTCAGACGCGCCATCGCCTCCCCGACCGACCTCCCGGCCTTCACGCTATCGAGCACACGCGGTGGATACGTGAATCCGGGTCCGTGGCCGACCGTGATCTGGCCCGCGCGGTCGACGATCGCCGCGTATTGCACGTCGAAATAGTCCGAGATCAGCGGGGACCACACGAGTCCGGCCTCGATCCCGATCCCGAAATCGCCCGTGCCGATCGCGGCCTTCGCTCGGTTCATGGCGCCTTGCAGGGCCTCGTCACCGAACGGCTGTTCCGGGACCTCGGTCCGGACGCGCACGCCGCGCACCCGGGCCTGGAGGGAGAGGGTCGTCATCACCCGTCGCACCGCGCGGACCTTGACCGGGTTGTCCGTCCCAACCCCGACGCGCACCGCGGTCAGGCGCCGCCCGTCGCGGTCGATGACCCCGGCCCGGATCCGCCGGGAGGCAATCGGCAGACCGTCCTGAGCGAGGACCATCGGCACCGCGCGGATTTCGAGGGGGCGCAGACCTTTCGCGGCCCTCGCTTCGTTCAATGCGACTGCCACCGGGTAACGCTCCGCCGAGACGACGATCACGTCGAGGTCGGGGAGGTCGTCGGCGGGGCCGTACGCATCGTCGATCGGTTCGATTCGCGCGGGACGCCATTTCCGAGCCGCGAGGAAGCGCTTCAGGTTCCGCTCCCGGACCGCGTACGGATTCACGCGCGTCCGCGACTCGCGGGCGAACCGGTCCGTCGTCAGGCCGATCAACACCTGTTCCGGCCGGCCCTCGAACGCGGCGCGCAGCAGCGCCTCGTGGCCTTTGTGCAGGATGTCGAACGTCCCTCCGAGGACGACCCGCATCGTCGGCCCATCCGGTCCGCGCGATATAAGCGTGCTCACGGAGACAGGCGGCCCTCGTGGATCGCGATCAGGTCCGAGTAAACGGCGAACGCGGTCTGGCGCAAGGCCGGATCGCGCTCAATAATCTGGAATTCTTTCAGCATGTTCGTCCGGACGAGGAGGGAACTCGAGGTGCCGTTCACCGAGAACAGCGGATGGTCCGAACCGATCGCCTCGATCGAAACGGACACTTTGACGGTGCGCCCATCCCGCCATCCGCGCGCAATCTGCTTCATGCGCTTTCCCTCCGGCAGGGCGTCCCGAACCGCTTCCGCGGCCAGAGTGGAGACTCCCTGTCGAGGGACGCGTTCGGGCCGGACGCGGCCGCCCATCAGGACGTTCGCCAGGAGACACGCTTTGACGGTCGCGTCCCAGCCGTCGAGGTCCATCGACGGGTCCGTCTCGAGGAACCCGATCCGGCGCGCCGCCTCGACGCCGTCCGCATACGTGTGGCCGGCTTCGATCTCCGAGAGGACGAGGTTCGTCGTGCTGTTCAGGATGCCCTCGAAGGATTCGACCCGCGCGCCGCGGAGCGCCTCCTGGAACAGGTTGAACACCGGCGCCCCGTCCATCACGGTCCCTTCGTACCGGAATCCAACGCGATTCCTGCGTGCGAGCTCGCGCAGCAGCCGATAGTGGTAGACGACCGGGCCCTTGTTCGCGGTGATCACGTGCTTGCCGGTCCGAAGTGCGGCGAGGACATGATCGAAGGCGACCTGGCGGGGAGCGATTCGCAACGGCGTGACCTCGACGACCACGTTCGCTCGAGCCCGACGAATGTATTCGGGAGCGCGGACCGGAATCCCGCGGCCGCACGATTCCAGGGAGACGCCCGCGTCCGCCAAGCGGAGCGCCTTCCGCACGTCGATCCCGGCTGGGTTCTCGACGGACCCGTGCCGAGCGGTCAGGATCGCCCCGATTGAGGCATCGAGCCCGAACTCCCTTTTCAACTCGGACCGATGCTCGAGGAGAAGTCGGGCGAATTCGCGCCCCACATTCCCGAACCCCACGAGGACGATCCGATGCCGCATGCGTGCCGCCTTCAGAGGTCGAGCCGTTTCCCTGTGCCCCGCCGAAGGGCGGCGCCCACGACGAGTTCCGCGACGGCGGCGTCCTGGACGCCCACGCCGGTCAGGTCCGCGATCGTGATTTCCTGTTCCGAAGTCCGGCCTCGCTTCAGCCCCGCGGCGATCTCGCCGAGCTCGGCGTAGACATCCCCGGGTCGCAAGACCCCGGCCTCGATCGCATGATGAATCTCTCCGAACAAGACGCATTGGTCGAGTCGGTCCGCGACGACCTTGTCCGCGTTCTTCAGCACGCCGACATCGAGCTCCTGTTTGTCCGGGCCATCGGCGCCGACGGCCGTGATGTGGGTCCCCGGGGAGACCCATTCGGCTCGCACGAGCGGCTCCCGAGACGGCGTTACCGTGACCACGACATCCGAGCCGCGAACCGCCTGCTCGACCGTCTTCGCCGGGAGCACCCGGATGCCGTGGAGCTTCTCCATCTCTTGCGCATAGCGAGCCGCCTTCGCCTCGGATCGCCCGAACGCGATCACCCGTTCGGGCTTCCGTACGCCGAGGAGGGCGCCAAGCTGATAACGGGCCTGGATTCCGACTCCAACGATCCCGACTCGGTCGACTTCGCGGCGCGCGAGGAGGTCCGCCGCCAACGCACCAGCCGCCCCCGTCCGCAGATCCGTGAGGTAGCCGTTGTCGAAGACCACGGCCTTGGGGAAGCCGGTCGTCGAATCGAAGACGAGGACAATGCCGCTGCCGACCGGGAGGCCGCGCTCCGGATTGGCGTACGAGCCGGAGGCGACCTTGATTGTGAAGAACCGCGAGCCCTGAAGGTGCGCGCCCTTCACGTGGACCTCGGCACCGGAGTTCGGGACGTCGAGGTGGACGACGCCCGGGAGGCTCGCCTCGCCCCTCGCCAAGCGGGCGAACGCGTCCCGCACCGCGGGGAGCGCCTCGGCCGGCCCGATCAGTTCCCGGACTTCAGGTTCCGAGAGGAGCAGGACGTCCATCACGACTTCCCTTTCTCGGTCCGGATCTCCCGGATCAGGGCGTCGATTCGCTCGAGGCCTTTCGTCAAGTAGGCTTGTGCGTCCCCCATGCCGATCCGGATGAACCCGTCCATGCCGAAGTGATCGCCCGGCACGATGAGCGTCGATTTCTCTTTGAGCAGGCGCCACGCGAGTTCCGTCGAGTTGATCCTCAAGGCGTACCGCAGAAAGCAGATCGCGCCCGCCGTCGGAGGGATGTGGGAGAACAGAGAGCCGTGATTCCGGATCCAGTCCGCCAGGATTCCGTAGTTCCGCTGGAGGATCGAGCGCGTCCGTGCGAGGATTTCCTCCCGACGCTTCGGCGCCAGGGCGATTTGCGCGAGGCGGTCGGACAAGTACGTCGGTGCGAGGGTCGTGTAGTCGTGATGGGCCCAGAGCGTCGCGACCGCCTCCGGCGGCCCGACGACCCAGCCGATCCGCAGACCGGGGAGGGCGTACGCCTTGCTCAAGCCGTTGACGATCAACGTTCGTTCATGCTCGCCCCATACGCTCTCGGTCCGCGGCCCTTCGCGCTCCGCACCGATGTACACTTCATCGGAGAGCAGCCATGCACCCCGGTCGCGGGCCGCGTCCAACACCGCCTTCCGCTGCGCATCGCCCATCACCGCGCCGGTCGGGTTGTTCGGATTGCAGATCGCGATGGCCTTCGTCTTCGGCGTCACGAGCGAGCTCAGCTCGTCCGGATCGAACTGCCAGCTCCGGCTCTCCTGCAGGCGGAGCGGCGTCACGTTCCCGCCGAACATCTGCGCGAGGCCCCAATTCTCCATGTAATTCGGCAGCATGACGACGACTTCGTCCCCCC
This sequence comes from Methanobacteriota archaeon, assembly GCA_005879045.1. Taxonomy (GTDB): domain Archaea; phylum Thermoplasmatota; class Thermoplasmata; order RBG-16-68-12; family RBG-16-68-12; genus RBG-16-68-12. The sequence continues at coordinate 8,806 of VBLV01000157.1, forward strand.
GTTCGACGAGGTGCCACATCGCGAGGAGGTTCGCCTCCGACGAACCGTTCGTCACGAGGACGTGGCCCGGGCTGGCGTCGCGGTACATCGCCGCGATCTTCGCTCGGAGCTCGGGTGTGCCGTTCCCTTGCGAGTACGCGAGCGGATGGTCGAGGAACCGCTCGGTCGCCGCTTCGTCTCCCAGCAACTCTCGGAGCGGGATGGGCTGGACCCCGCTCTCCGACAGGTTGAAATCGACGGTGTTCTCCCAAGTCGACTGCCATCGCTCCATTTCGAACGGGACGAGTTTCACGCTGCTCCCGACGCGGCATCGGAGGCGCGCGGTTAATACGTTCGGGGAGCAATCCACGCGGACCCGGACCGCCGGATGGGAGGCCGTGGAGAGGACTCCAAAGGCGCGGCGAGATTAACCTCAAATAAGGTTAACTACGCGAATCGAGGACACAACGCGAACCAAGGCGACCGCGTCGGGACGGCCCGAAAATGGATCGTTTCGAGGGGCCCCCGGCGCCGGTGCCGGTACAAATAAATTCCGCTCTCATTAAATAGTAGACACGCATTGCCAGCGACCGTATCAGAGGGGGCATGAGGCGGCTCGGCGTGGTCGAGAACATCGCCCACGACGGGACGGTCCTCGTCCGATCCGAATTCGCCCCCTCGCGAGGCGCCGACGTGCGGGACAAACGAAACCGACCGCTGGGCCGGGTGGTAAAGGTATTTGGACCTGTCCGCGAGCCCTTTGCGGCCGTACGGCCCGCCGGAGCGGCCTCGCTATCCATGATCGGAGTCGACGTGTTCGTTGCTGAGGGAAACCATGCCAACCAAGAAGATCGAAGAAGCCGAAGAAGTCACTAGATGCCCCGAGTGCAATTCGGGCCACCTTTCGTTCGACTACGAGCGAGGCGAGCTCATCTGCGAGGAGTGCGGCCTCGTCCTGACCGACCAGATGATCGACCAGGGGCCCGAGTGGCGGGCGTTCGACGTCGAGCAGGGCGAGAAGCGCGCGCGCACCGGTGCGCCGATGACGTACACGATCCACGACAAAGGCCTCTCGACGACGATCGGCTGGAAGAACAAGGACTCGTACGGCAAATCGATCCCGACGCGGAACCGCGCCCAGCTGTACCGCCTCCGGAAGTGGCAACGACGGATCCGAGTGAGCAACGCGACGGAACGCAACCTCGCGTTCGCGCTGAGCGAGCTCGATCGGATGGCGAGCGGCATGGGCCTGCCGCGGAACGTCCGCGAGACGGCCGCGATGGTGTACCGCAAGGCCGTGAACAAGAACCTGATCCGCGGGCGGTCGATCGAAGGCGTCGTGGCCGCGTCGCTGTACGCGGCGTGCCGACAATGCAACGTGCCTAGGACCCTCGACGAGATCGCGAACTCGTCTCGCGTCGGGCGCAAGGAAATCGGCCGCACGTATCGGTTCATGACCCGCGAGCTCAAGCTCAAGTTGATGCCGACGAAACCGCAGGACTACGTGTCCCGGTTCTGTTCCGAACTTAAGCTCACCGGCGAGGTCCAGTCGCGGGCCGTCGAGATCCTGAAAGAAGCCCAGGACAAGGAGCTGACCTCGGGCCGCGGGCCCACGGGCGTCGCCGCGGCGGCGATCTACATCGCGTCGATCCTGTGCAACGAGCGCCGCACGCAGCGGGAGGTCGCCGACGTCGCGGGCGTGACCGAAGTCACGATTCGAAACCGCTACAAGGAACTGACGGAAAAGCTCGGCATCAAGGTCGAACTGTAGCCCGAGCCGCGGCGACAGCCCGGTTCGGTCCGCCTCCATCAGCTTCAGAGATCAGAGATGACGGCGACGACGCCGATCGACCAGCCCACGATTCCCGTGACGACGTACACGAGTTCGAAGGCGGGAATCGCGTAAGGAAGGACGACGACGAAGGCGATCGCAAAGAGCACCGCCGCGGACCAGATCGGCCACATCTCGGCCGCCTCGCGAGGCCGAACCCGAAGACCTGTCCGGACGATGAGGAGAGACGCCCCGAGGGCCATCACGAGCTGCTCGCTGAAGACCGCCACATTCGCCGGTTCCGAACCGGACGCGAGCAGCAGCAGATGGTACGCGAGAATGGCGATCAGAACGACGAAACCGACCGCGACGAACCAACGGAAGACACTCCACCATCGGCGTGCCTCCAACCGGTCCTGAATGCGCCGGTACAAGAGGAAAGGAGAGGCCACGCGCAGTCCGACCGTGATCCCTGCGATCGGGACGAAGTAGACCGGATCCGAGATCGCCGAGTTCACCAGGAACACCGCTCCAATCCCGAGAGCCAGGATGACGATGAGCAACACAGCGAACAGCCGTCGGGACGCGCCGAACGTCCACGTGTGGTGCAAGAGCGGCAAGAACGCCAGCAGCACGGCGCCGACGACGAGCAGCGCGGCGAACAGATAGACGAGTTGGACTTCCGCCGCGGTCGCGATCCTGGATCCCTCCGACGGAACGACCCGGGTCAGGGAAGCCGGAGATTTCCGCGGATGAGGGGGACCGATTGGCCCCCGACCCGCACGACCCTCGGCTTCCCGCCCTCCGTTTCGACGCTCACCTCGATGCGGCTGGCATGGTGGATCTCGATTCCCTGTTCGATCACGAACGTTGGCGCGGGCAGTCGGCCGCGGGAGGCCAGGTACGCGCCGCACGCCCCCGCCGCGCTTCCGGTCGCCGGGTCCTCAATCCCGAGATCCGGGACGAAGCTCCGGGCGTGGACGGCCGCGCCGGGCGTCTCGCCTCCCAGGGCGAAGGCGTAGCAGACGACTTTCTCCCCGAACTTGGAGAGGACCTTTCCCAGGTCTCGCAGGTCCGGATCCAGGCCCTTGACGACGTCGAGAGAACGAAACGGAACCTGGAGGGACTGAATCCCGGTCGCGGCGATCTGGGGAGCCAGCCCCTTGGGCCCGAGGTCCTTCGCGCGCACCCCGAGGGCCGCGGCCAGCGGCTCCACATTCTTGACCTCCGCTCCGACGGAAGGTTCGCCTTGGGTCATGATGACCTTCTTCACCTGTCCGGCTTCGCAGATCAGTTCGAGCGGGAGCACGCCGATCTCGAGTTCTTGGTACACGACGGACGATCCGTCCGGGTGAGGGACCAGGCCTTCCATGGCCGCGACGAACGCCGTGCCGATTGACGGATGGCCCGCGAACGGGATCTCGCCTCCGGGCGTGAAGATCCGGTTGCGATAGTGGGCCGTGGGGTTCGTCGAAGGGAAGACGAACGTGGTCTCCGAGAGATTCATCTCCCGCGCGATCCCGCCCATCTCGACGGCCGAGAGGCCCGTCGCCCTCGGGAACACCGCGAGCGGATTGCCGGCGAGCGGCGTGTCCGTGAAGACGTCGACCCGCCAGAAATCGAAGAACCGCTCGGCCATGCGCGCGACCTCGGTCCGCGCGGATGGAGATCCGCGCTCTTAATCCTCGCCCGACAGGTTTTTGCACGCGCGGACCTTCCGCGGCGGGGGACCTCCATCCCAACGCCGACCTCCGCCATCCGCCAGGACATCGCGATCCGCGATCGACGCGTCGCGGACCGAGTCCAGAAATTCCCGGAGTCGGTCATCCGAGAGATGACGCGGATCGCCGTGCTGCACGGCGCCGTGAACTTGGCCCAAGGGTATCCGGACTTCGAGCCGCCGCCGGAAC
>VBLV01000277.1:0-2238 GCA_005879045.1 Methanobacteriota archaeon
ATCTCCTCCATCTCGAACGCGGCGGGGAAGGTCTCGATCAGGGCGGTCGCCTTGGTGGTCCCGCGCCGAACGCCCAGCGCCTCTTCCGCGAAGCCGAAGACGTCGTTCCACAGTCGCGCCTCAAATCGGCTCTCCATCTTGGGGGGATAGAAATACGGGGCGGTCCCCCGCGCGACGAGTTCCCTTGCATTGTGAAAGAAGAACAGGCCGAAGTCGACGAGGCTCGCGGAGGCGATTTCGCGGTCGACCTGGACATGCCGTTCCGATAGATGCCATCCGCGGGGCCGGACCAGAAGCGTCGCGACCTCTCGGTTCAACCGGTATTCTTTGCCCTCCGAACTCGCGTACTCGATTGTACGGCGCACCGCATCGCGGAGATTCACCTGACCCTCGACCACGTTCTTCCACGCCGGCGTGTTCGCATCTTCGAAATCGGCCATGAACGTCTTAGCGCCGGAGTTCAGTGCGTTGATCATCATCTTGCGGTCCGTCGGCCCGGTGATTTCAACACGCCGGTCGATCAGGTCGGCGGGGACGGGAGCGATGGTCCAGGAGTCCTCTCGGATCCGCGGGTTCTGCTTCGGGAAGTCGAGCGACTTTCCGCGATCGACCCGCGCTTGGCGTTCCACTCGCCTGCGCAGCAGGTCCAGGCGGGTGGGATTGAATCGTCGATGGAGATCGGAGATGAATTCCAGCGCTTCCGCCGTGAAGATCTCGGCGCCCGGGCCCTCGACCGCTGAGCTAACCTCCACCCGCTTCTTTGCCGTGACCATCCAATCGCGGGAGACCTGAAGATGCTTTCGTCATAGAGGCATGACGTTCGGGCGACCCGAGCCTTCTCATGCCACCCCTCGCAAGAGTGGGAACGAGGACAATGGAGCCGTGCGGTGCCGCCGGGGTGTTCCTACCTGATAATCGGAACGCAATCCTGAAACAATCCGATCTGCGTGACGGCGAGGGATCGCCATGGGAATCCTCGCGAGCTTCGGCGTCCTCGAAACCGAAGGCGGCGGCCTCCTCGGTCGCAGCTTCGCGCTGACGTTCATCTTCGTGGTCTCGCTCGCCCACGTGTGGATCGAGCCGATGGGCGGCGGATAGGCAGGAAATCTTCATTTCGGCCTGCTGCGTACGAACGCCCCGACATGAAGCGGGAGCCGTATTCGGTCCGCGAGCTGAGCGTTCGTACACTTTCGGATTTTGAAACGCTCGCCATCAAGCAGGGTGGATGTTGGTGCATCTTCTATCAGCGGGCGAATCCCCTCCACCCAGGAACGACCAGCGAGGAGTGGAAGCGGAGAAATCGGTCGGACAAGAGAGCGTTGGTCCGCCGCGGGCGCTCCCATGCGATCCTGGTCTATGAAGGCCGCACGCCGGTCGGCTGGTGCCAGTACGGCGGCCAGGAGGAACTCCCGCGGATCGATGCGCGACGGACCTACCGCAAGGTCGCCCCGCCGGTCGCGGACAAGAAGTTGTGGAGGATCACGTGCTTCTTCGTCGATCCGAAGTTTCGAGGGCGAGGTGTTGCGAAGTTCGCCCTTCGTGCCGCGCTCGATTCGATTGGGAACAAAGGAGGAGGAGTCGTGGAAGCGTACCCGGTGGCTTCACCGAAGATGGCCGCCGTCCCCGAGTGGCGCTGGTTTGGGACGCCGGACATGTTCCGGAAGGAAGGCTTCCGCACTGTCGCCCCTCTCGGGACGAGTGGTGTTCTCATGAGGAAAACGATTGCACCTCGCCGTGCAAAGAAACCTTAATAGCGGACCTTCAATACAGCGCGTCGCGGGCCGGTAGATCAGCTGGAAGATCGCTATCTTGGCATGGTAGAGGCCGTGGGTTCAAATCCCACCCGGTCCACTCTTTAGTCAAGACGCGAGGAAATCGGCGGAGCTTCCGTGCACTCCTCGGCTCGAGTTCTATAAGGTCGCCCACGTATTGACTTTCGACCATGGTTGTGGACGGATACGCACTGAACGGGAGTGTCCGACTTCATCATCTTGATAGCAATCCGAACGGAGGTGCGCGCAAGACACCGATCGTGTTCGTTCCCGGGATGCTTGGCTCCGCAGAGGACTATCTCACCGAAATGGAAACGCTCGCATCGCGGCGAGGGTTAGCAATGAGCCTTCGCGCGCGCGGAAAGAGCGACGCGCCGAAATCGGGCTACTCTTTTGAAGATCACGTCGCGGACATCCGGGCGGTTGTGAGAACGGCGAATGTACCGGACTTCTGTCTGTCTGCGTA
>VBLV01000277.1:2252-2706 GCA_005879045.1 Methanobacteriota archaeon
CGGAGTTGCCTATGCCATCGGATTTGGGGTTCAATCCCCGGATTATTTGCGGGGGTTGATCCTGGCTGACTATCCCGCTCGGTATCCGGCGTTTTCACCGGGTTGGGTGGAACGAGCGCAACAGCACATGGACGAATCGAATCGGCACGCCGCCGTCGGAATTCAGGCAGAGGCAAAGGAAAAATCCCTTTGGGAACTCCTACCGCGCATCCCATGTCCCGTGCTGGTTTTGCGCGGCGCCAAGCAGGGTGCGTTGCTTTCCCCAGAGGATGCCGCGAAGTACGAGAGGTGGCTAAACCATGTCACGATTCAGGTCTTCGAGGATTCCGACCACGAGATCTGGAAACCTGACCGAAGTCGATATTTAGGCGCACTCAGTAGTTTCCTCGAGCAGATCGACCAAAGGTAGTGGATTCGAGTTCAAATCCCACTCGGTCCACTTCCAAGCTTGTAT
>VBLV01000158.1 GCA_005879045.1 Methanobacteriota archaeon
CTCGACGATGGCCGGGAGCAGCTCGTTGTACCGCGGCGTCTTGACGATGTACGATTGGGCTCCGGACTCCATCGCCTGCAGGGCGGCCTCCTCGCCCCCCAGCGGCACGACGAAGATGATCGGCGTGCCCGGGAGTCGACCGCCGAGGGCCCGAAGGAGTTCGATGCCGTTCCCATCGCGCAACTTGCTCCCGATCACGACCGCATCAAAGTGATAGGCGAGCGCGAGCTGCAAACCCTGCTTTCGAGTGGCGGCGGTCCGGACGATCCAGCCTTTGCGAGTCAGGGCGGCGATGCTCAGAATCTGGTGGTCTTCGTTGCCGTCAACCACGAGGACGGCAACGGGGGCTGCGCTGTTCGCCCCCGCGACCTCAGAGGGAGTCGTCTGGGCCATGGCGGATCGGTGGGCGCCTGAACCGACGCGAGGATGCCCTCGCGCAGGACGTCGCACCAGTTCCCCGGCGGGTATAAAGGACTAGCGGGGAGATTCGCGGTTTCGTCACTTAATTCGTAGGCGTTTGGTGGACCCATCCCGAAGAAGTGACGAATGACCCCTATGCGGTCCCGCTGACGGCCCGCGTCACCTCGAACGACCCATCTTCGAAGGAGAACGCGTAGTACCCGGTGTCGTGTTTCGTGCCGCGCATCTTCACGACCCGCAGGCGACGTTGCACGAACAGGTCGGACGTCGAATGCATCTCGAGGGCGAGAATCCCGTCGGCAAGGTACGCTTCTTCGGGGGACGAGCCGCCGGTCCCGAGGTCGAGCGGTCTCTCCGAAATCAGGAAGGTCAAGGTCCCGAGGTCTCGCAACCACTCGAAGAGGAAGTAGAGTTCGGACCGACGATCTTGCATCTTCGCCATCGTCTCGAGGACGTCGAGCGAGTCGACGACGAGGACCGAGACCGGGTCGGCCTTCATCACGTTCTTGCAGTACATCTTGAACAGTTCGAGCCAGGTGCCGCGCCCCTGGAGGTAGTTCAGGTTCTTGCGGATATTTCCCATGTCGAGGGTCACGATCTGTTCCGCCGCTCGCGGGTCCGCCATCGCCATCGAGGCCATGTGCTCGAGGATCAGATCCTTCCCTTGTTCGAGGGTGAAGTATGCGGACTTGCGGCTTTCTTGGAGTGCGTTCTGGTACAGGATCGAATACGTGAGGGAAGACTTCATGGTCCCCGGCGCCCCGCTCACGAGGACGACGTACCCTTCCGGGATTCCACCATTCAGGACGTCGTCGAAGCCCCGCACATAGGTCTTGACGCGATTCCGACTCGTGACGCGCCCTCCGGGGTCGGATGTATGCGCCCATCGGCCTAAGCCTTTTCCTCCGAGAGGTCGAGCGCACAATCTTCAAATAATGTCTCCAATCAGCGACTAATAGTTGAAATCGGGAGAGAATGACAAGTCAAATCCCCATGCGACTTGCGTGGCAGTGAGTGCCCAACGGCTCTATCATCCCGGTAGCGGGAAAACCCCCATGTAGTTTCCACGAGCCGTGCCGCAATCACCTGGTTTTGGCCTCTTGTCTCCGTTTCATGATGAAGGCGAACAGTCCTGCGGCAAGAAGGAAGAGGAAGAATCCGCTGAGAATCCAGTAGATCTCTGCATAGGCCAATCCAAAGTACAGAGTTACTGCAATGGCGACGAGGATGTAGGCTGCGGTCATAAAGACAAAAAGCGGGATGACCACCCAAGTTCGAGGCCTGCCTTGCTTGTCGAAAAGCGGCCACGGCAAACCTCGCTTGTCATACAACGGCCACATGCCGAAACCTCTATCCTTCCATATCGGCAAAGCCCTTCCGGCGGGGAATCACCTGACTATGGCACGCCGCTCGCGAAAAAGGAGAACCAAACCCACGCCGTACAGCACGATGGCCACCAACTCGGCGTCTTTGGGGAGGATGTCCAATAACATAAGGAGGAAGATCATGGAGGCTCCCAAATACAAAACGGCGACAACCGGCAACACGGCTCGGAGCCGGGAATGGGACGGAGGCAATGTGGCGCTTCCAGCCATGCCGAAACCTCTATCCCTCCATCGCGGCAAATTCCTTTCGATTCGGGACCTCGGGGCCGCGCTGCCGTGAGCAGAGGGAGACGAGAGCCAAGTCTGGGCTCCAAAACGAATTAGCGTCGATGGACTCGGACCGCTTTCTTCAAATAGACTCGGGCCGCTGGGCCGCGCATTGTCGGACGATGTCCTCGGCGCAATCGTCGCGACGGCCCGCGTGATCGGGGCGCTCGTCCTCCTGTTCTTCCTGCCGGGGTTCCTCCTCATCAACGCGCTCTATCCCCGAAAAGGGGAGCTGGACCGGGAGTACGACGCGTTGTACCGCGTCACCCTCGGGATCGTCCTGTCCATTGCCGTCACCGTGTTCTGGTCGTTCTTCCTCAACTCGCTCGGCGTTAACGAGGCCACGGGCCTCGGCTACGTCGTGGGGCCCAACATCGCGGGCGGATTGATCGGTCTCTCCGCGTCGTTCTTCGCACTCGGCTGGTGGCGCGGCGCCTACCCTTGGATGGCCCGCGTTCATCCCGCCCTCGCGCGAGTGCCCAAGCCCGGGCCCGGAGAACTCCTGACGGAGGATGAGCGGGACCATCGGGTGCGCCTGAAGCTCCAGCAACTCGCTGAGAAGCGCGAGGCGTTACGGCGGGCGATCAAAGACGCCGAACGACGGATGCGCCTGCAATCGGCCGACGCACGATCCCACTATGAGACGCTTCGTGACAAATCGCGCGCGGAGCTCCGGAGCGTCGAAGCGGAGCTGAAGAAGCTCGAAGAGGAGCGGGCCGCGGAACTCTATTGACGAGGCCGAACATGGACTACAAGCTCGTGATTGCGGTTCGTTCGGACCTCGACTTGTCCCGAGGGAAGCTCGCGGTCCAAGTGGCCCACGCCGCCGTGCTGGCGGCCCTCGAGGCGAAGGCCCGCCACCGGAAATGGTTCGCGGAATGGATTGCGGAGGGCCAGAAAAAGGTCGTCGTGAAGGGCGGCTCCCTCGCGGATCTCCGAGCGCTCCAAGCGAAGGCTCGATCGATGCACTTGCCGACGGCCCTCGTGGAGGACGCGGGCTTGACGGAGCTTCCGCCCGGGACGGTCACCTGCGTCGGGATTGGTCCGGGCCCGAACGCAATCGTGGACCAGGTCACGGGCCGTCTCCCGTTGATGTGACATGAAGGCGAAGTCCCGCTTCCTCGGGATCGACGACGCCCCGTTCCGTTTCTCCGATGAGACCGTTCCCGTCGTCGGAGTCGTTGTGCAGGCGCCGTCGTACATCGAAGGTGTCCTCACCACACTGACCGAAGTCGACGGGCACGATGCGACGGAGCGGATCGCCGCGATGGTGCGGCGTTCGCGGTACCTGGCCGGGCTCGCCGCAATCCTGATCGACGGGACCGCGGTCGGCGGCTTCAATGTCATCGATATCGACGCGGTCCACAAGGCAGTCGACCGACCCGTCATCACGGTCACCCGGAAAAAACCCAATCTCGATTCCATGGAGACCGCATTGCGCCGCCGTTTCGACGACTGGAAGGAACGATTCGCGATGATTTGTCGGCACGACCTTGAGTCGATTCGCACCGGGCACGGAACACTCTGGGTGACCTATGTCGGTGCAAAGCAGGCGGAGGTCCAAGAAGCGCTCTCCCTCACCACGGTTCGGGGCGTGCTGCCAGAACCGCTCCGCGTCGCGCACCTGATCGCCGCGGGAATCATCCGAGGCGAGTCTCGCGGCCGCGCATGACCGCCCGCAAACTGTCGCCATCTCACTTGATCGGGAACCGGAGGAGCGCGGCGATCCCGCCAAGGGCCTCCAGCTTCTGGCCCGCCTCGTGATGGCGGCTCACCAGGACGACGGCCCCTCGAGCGGACTCCGCGGACCGCATGAGATCCTCGATTCCGGGATTCCTGGCGACGGCGTCGCTCACGAGGAGGGTCTCGACCGCGCCGGCTTCGATCGCTTCGGCGACTTCGGCGGTACCGTATGCGCAAGGCCGGTTCGTGGCGATGGCCTCCAGCAGCGTCTCGACGAGCCGCGTTTCGTAACCGACCCGGCTGTCGCCGAACACCTTCGCGCCGACGCCCGCTTTGAGCGCCTCCTGAATCCCTTGCATCCCGGGGTGCGCCGTACCGTGCGTATGGACTTTCGAGGCCAGGGCAGGCTCCCTCGCTTTGACGTACTCCAAGAACGCGTCGCGCGTGAAGCCGGGTCCCACGAGGACCAACGCCTCTCCGATTTCCATGATGCGCAACTTCGCGACGATCTCGTCAAAGTAGACGGAACGGGCGTCTCCCGACGGGAACATCTTGCCATGGCCCGGCGCACGGATGGTCGCCAATTCCCGGACGCCATATTGGCGGAGCTGCGCGAGGAGCGCTTCTTCGTCGTCCAGGGAAAGGAAGGCGACCAGGGGCTTCTGGGCCGCCGCAACGGCCTCCTCGATCCGTCGCAACTCATGTGGCTGCCACGTCTTGATGACCGAGAGGACGTCATCAACGGCGACGTTCAGCGTGTGATGCCGCCCCAGGTCTTGCGGTCCCTCGACGATGACACCGGTGATGCGTAGGCGGTCCGAGAACGCCTGGAATTCGACGCTCTCCACCCGGATCGTGAGGGTGACGCGGACCTTCTCGCCCCGCTCCGGGCGGACCTTGTCGGTCTTCACTTCCTCGCGGCGGTATGTCGAGGCGCGAACGAGGTCCCCGGGAAGGACGAGGTTGTGGAGATGCCAGAGGTCGTCCGCGTTCTCCACGCGGACTTTGATCTCCCCCGTCTTTGGGTCCCGATGGAGGACACGCATCGCGTCGCGGCCATGGAGTGAGTTCGTATTTCTGCGTATCGAAGTGGGCCGACCCAGCGCTCGCTAGCATCCTAACGGCGAGGGATCGACTCGGATCACTCGGGGCTCGCGGACGGATTGCGTACATTCGTCCACCCCATCGAAAGGCTATAATATAGCCTTGTCATATATAAATATGTGGCAGAATCCGACCCGGCCAGAGACTGGAGCGAGCCGACGGTCCTCCTCTCCTACGACGTGGCCGGGGCGGCGCGGTCGCTTTCGGTCCGCGTGGCCCAGCTAATCTTCGGGCGGTCCGACGCCGGTCCGGACGTCCCTTCGCCGTACATCGCTCGGCCCGGGGTCGTGTGGATCGGGCAGTCCGTCCTCCTCATGCCTGGGCCCGTTGCGAGGGAACTCGCGGAGAAGCTGCGAGGCCTCGGAGCCACGGTCACGACGGCCCGCGTGACAATCGCGGGGACGGAACTCGAGGCCTTCCGACGAAAGAGGCAGCGGCGGTCTGTGCCCGTTAGCATGCTAACGGATGTGGGCCAACTCCGATAGGCGCGCGCGCTAGCCTTATGTTCTCGTCCGCGCCTGCGGACAGCAATGGCCGTCGAACGATTGCTCTTTCGGGCGGGACGCCAGGGTTACACGTACCCCGAGATCCTCGAGGTCCGTCTCGGGTCCCTCCGGATTCTCGTGCCATCGGCCGAATCGATACGACGCGTTCACGTCCTTTCGACGGTCGTTGCCCTCGCCTACATCTTCATCGCAGGGCCCCTGTTGGGGGCGGTGGCGCTCGCCCTCATGCCGAACGTGGGCGGCGTCGCCGTCGGCGTGGCAGCGGGGGTGGTCTTCTTCCTGGGGCTCTTCGGAGTCCTCGTCTGGTGGGACCGATGGAGCCTCCCGCTCCTGGCGGAGGCGCCCCGGCGAATAGTTCCCCTCGAACTCATCGACACTCAATCGTACAGGACGTTCCAGGAAATCCGGGCGCGGGCCGAAGGGACGGAGGTCCGAGTGGCGATTCCGGGCTCCCGATCGCGCCTGGGCGAGGCAATGAGCTTCGCGGGCATGTCAACGATCTCCTCGTGAGCATGTTAACGAGGGCTCCGGACGCCGCGGCGGATCGGGCCGTTCGTCGAGTCACTTGAGGACGCCATAGCCGATGAGCCGCCACTTTCCGCCGATGCGGCGTGAGACGGCGACCCTCTGTCCGGGCTCCGCGACGACGGGGATCTTGAGGGCCATGTCTGCACGGTTTTCGCGCGCGGACGTCACGACACCGACGGTCGTGGCGGTGCCGACGGACACCATGAGCGGCTCCGACGTCTTGATGCCCTCGACCTTGAGTTCCTCCGGAACCCCGACGACCCGTTCCAGGAGGTTGACCTCGACGGTCATCTTCATCAAGATTTCCGGGAGGCTCGCGGGAGGCCCGACCACCCGACCGACGAGGCCGTCCGCCTTCGTGAGCACCGGATCCAGGTTCGTCCCGATCGCAATGAGTCCGCCCGGTCGGACCTCCTTCCGCGCGGACCCGCCGGTGTGGAGCGACCGAATCGTCGTCGTGATGTTCTTCCACTCCGTCTTGTTGCCGAGCGTCACCTGGCGTCCGGGAGATATCTCGATCTCCTCCCCGACCTTCATGCGGCCTAGCATCAGGCTCCCGCCGAGCACGCCCCCGACGATCTTCTCCGGCGGGATGCCCGGCTGGTTCACATCGAATGACCGCGCGACGTACATCTTCGCCGGCTTCCCTTCGTCGTGCGGCGGCGTCGGGATGACCTTCTGGATCATCATGAGGAGGGCGTCCAGGTTCACGTCGTGGTGGGCGGACACCGGGACGATCGGCGCGCCCTCCGCGACGGTCCCCTTGATGAACGCCTGGATCTGCCGGTAGTTCTCGGCCGCCTGCTTCGGGTCGACGATGTCGATCTTGTTCTGCACGATCACGATCTTGTCGACGCCGATGATGCCGAGGGCCATCAGGTGCTCCTTCGTCTGCGGCTGGGGGCAGTCCTCATTCGCCGCGATCACGAGCAGGGCCCCGTCCATGATCGCCGCGCCGCTCAGCATCGTCGCCATGAGAGTTTCGTGGCCCGGCGAATCGACGAACGACACGATCCGCTGCAATTCCCCTTTCACGTTGTGCGTCTTGCAGATCTCGGTGTTCTGATACGCGGCGGGCTCGGTGTCCTTCGGGCACTTGTAGATCGCCATGTCCGCGTAGCCCAGGCGGATCGAGATGCCCCGCTTGATCTCCTCGCTGTGGCGGTCCGTCCGCTCCCCGGTGAGACGTTCCGTGAGGGTCGACTTCCCATGGTCGACGTGGCCGACGACGCCGATGTTGACCTCCGGCTGGCCCGGGACCTTCATCGCGCCTGCTCCTGCCACGCGTCCTCGATCGACTTCGGTCCGCGCACGACGATCTTCAGGTTCAACTGAAGGATGTCGGGCGACACCGTGTTTCCGCGGACCGTCTTCTTCTTGCGCATCCCGGGTCGGACGGGATGGAAGCCGACGCCGCCGCTCAGGAGGAGGCGCTTCCGTCGCGGCCCGGGCAGGTCGGTCCGCATCGGAAATCCGTCTTTGTCGCTCCCTCCGGTGATCTGAAGCTTGTAGCCAGGCAGCCCGACGTATAGGCCGTCGAGGTCCTCCCCGATCTTCTTGCCGATGAGCGCGTTCGCGTAGTGACCCGTGATGTCCTTCTTGTACGCCTTCCCGGTCTTGGGGTCGGCGATGACCGCTTTGAACTCCGCCATGGAATACCCTGGAGAGAGATGCGTCCATGCGGGGCTTTCACATAAGACTTCCGCCGCACGGTTCCCGGGGCGACCGGATCGGCGCCGATTCAGCCTTCAACGCAAGGTCGGGAAGAGCCCGAGGA
>VBLV01000159.1 GCA_005879045.1 Methanobacteriota archaeon
TCTTGTCCTGCGTGAAGAACACGACGAACGGAGCCGGGGACGGCAGGTACACGACGACGGCCGCGTCCGTCGTCCACCCGAGCCGGACGTTGTCGAAACCCACGCTGACGGGGCTTGTCGCCGAGTCGGCAAAGAACGCGACCTTGAGATAATACAGGCCTGGGTCCGCAAGGCGGTCATCCGCGAGGAATCGTGGCATGGCCGTCCACGACGTCGGTCCCGTGAAATCGACGAGTCCAATCGCGACTCTCGGATCCGGAGGCGAGTTCGCGCCGTCCACCGCGACGATGAGCCGGCCGGAGGTCAGGCCCCCGGAGATTTCGACGTCGAGATGGACGGCTCCCGTGAAGGGGACCGAGCCGTCGACCCGGAACGCCTGCCACCAATATCCGTGGGCACCCGAGCTGGGTAAGGACATCTCCAGGAAGCCGCCCGGATTGCCGCCGGCGCTTCGATACGTCCCGACCGATCCGGTCCCCAATGGGTCGAAGGTCCAATTGCCGGCGTCGAAGCCGAAGCCGCTGTTCACCGTGTTCCCCGAGCCAATCGCCTGGATTCCCGGGACGACGTATGCGGGGGCGGCCACCAGGGCCGCGAAGTCCGTGATCACGAAGATGATGAAGCCGACCAGGGCGATTGTCCATAGCACCGAGAGGACCGTTCGTCCGCCGGAGGGTGTTGCCGGCGGCCGGTAGGCCCACGCCGCCGTCGGGAGGCCGCAGCGCGGACAGAAGTTTCCTCGGAACAGGGTGCCGCAGCGCGGGCACGGCCATCCCATCGGCGCGGCGCTCGGGTCAGGTGGGGCGGGCGCGGCGGCCATTGCCGGTGCGCCGCACCGAGGACAGAAACGACCCTCGAAAATCGCGCCGCAACGGACGCACTGCATCCGTTCGCACACGAGGGCCCCGCGCTATTTAATGCTGCGGTGCGCGGCCGCAAGAAAGGCCGTTCTGATCTCGATCCCCCGCGAAGATTTATATCGAGTCGGTCGGTTGCGCGGCCCTCCGTCTCGCGCGGCGGAGGCCCCGCGAACGGGAGGAATGACCGCATGAAGTACGAGGAGAGAGGCCGGCAGAACGCCGACGTGCGGTTCGAGACGATTCGGTCGGAGAAGGTCAATTTCGGGCGAAACAATTTCCTCGAGGTCGCGCGGAAACGAGGGACCACCTCCGAAGGGACGAAGGAGTTCATCTCCGTTTCCCGAGGCTACTAATCTTCCGGACAAGACGGAGCGCTTCAAGCGATCTCTCACGTTCCCCGACGATCCGGACGTCCGCGCGTGCATCGCGGACAAGATCCGCTCGCTCCAGTCGACGCGGGCGGACGCTCCGCGCTCCGCGAAATCAGACCGGGGCCTTTAAGTCGAATCGGGCCCATCCGAGTCAGCCCTTCTGCACGCGCATTAGGGGGGAGTATCATGGGCCCATCGCTGAAGCGGGGCCTTGGCTATCTCGCCTTGGACCCAGAGGAGACTGCGGTATCGTTCGTGCGGGTCCTTGCGGAAGCCCGCACCCCGTTCCTCTGGATCACGTCGCGGCGCTTGTCGGCCCCCCCGGAAGGCGGAGATTTGCTTCGCGTGACGACCCTCTCCGGCGCGATGGGCACCGCGGACCCGAGGCGGCTCCAAGACCTCCGCACTGCGGCGACGACGTTCTTCGACGAGCGCGGGCCTGGGGCCTTGGTCGTCGATTGCCTCGATCCCCTCGTCGTCCACTCGGGCGTCGAGCGGGTGCTGCGGTTTGTGGATGACCTCCACGAGGAGACGGCGACCCGGAACGCGCTCCTCGTCGTCTTCGCGGATGCGCGCGGGACGAACCCCCGGATGATCGCCTGGCTCGAGCGCGAACTGGACCCGTTCCCGCGGACCGCGAGCGTGCCGCATCCGGAGCAGCACGTGATCGCGTAGGTCTTCACGGACCGAAAATCAAGCCCATCCCGGACGCGGCCTCTTCGTCTTGTGCGCGAAACCGGCGGTAGACGCGTTCCGCTTCCGCGCCCGCGAGGGCGTGGGCGAGGTCTTTGAGCAGCTCCGTCGCACGCGCGACCCCCGCATCGCTGCCTTCCACGAGGACGTACCGGTCGTCCCCGGGCAAGCTGAGGCTCTTCGCGTCCCGCGAGGTGATGCTCTGGCGGCTCACGAGGTCGTCCTTCCAGACGACGTCGGCGTGAGAAGCTTGGGCCGCGGGCACGCGGAAGACGCGGTACACGCCGGCCGCACTGCGGCGTCCCTATTAAAAGTTCATTCGTCTCCGAGGGATCGCATGAACGGAAGGAACAACAGGAACGCACCGATCACGAAGACCGCGAGGCCGGTGAACTTGTCGACGGTCCACGCGACCACGACGCCCGCGACCGCGAAGGCCAAGCCGAGGACCGCAAGGAACGCGCGGGCGGCTTCCACGCCGGATGAAACCGGGGTGCCGGTTAAAGCGGTTTCGAGGCCGACTCCAACCTGATAACGAGCGGCAAACTTTCTTATCGCGTTCGCCCGCATGGGCAGACGTTGCCGACTCGCGATGAGGTCGACGAAGAGCAAATCCTCGCGGCGCTCCTGGGCGTCGCCGAGATGGCCGGCGACCTGACGGACCCCGAGGAACTCCTGGCGGCCATCGTGCGCATCACCCCGGGGCTGGTCGGGGTCGACCGGTGCGCCGTCCTCGGGTACGACAAGCAAGCCCGCGAATTCCGGACGCTCGCCGCGTTCGGCCCCGGCGGCACCCCGACGCCGTTCGAGGGCCTTCGGATTCAGGTCGCCGAGATTCCTCGGCTCGCCCATCGGATCGTGTCGTTGCGGCTTCCGGCCTTGCTCAAGGAGCCGTCCCCGGAGGCGATGCTGCCGCCGTTCATCCAGAAACGGCTCGGAGTGAGCACCGCCCTCATCGTGCCACTCGCCTGCCGCGGTCGATTCCTCGGCGGCCTGTGGCTCGACGACACCCGGTCTCCGCACCTGTTCACCTCGACGGAGATCAATGTCGTCCAAGGCATCGCCACGGAGCTCGCGATCGCCTTGAACACCTCGGAACTCGTGGGGAAGCTCGATCTGGAGCGCCGTCGGTTCGAGGCGCTCGTCACCGCCGTGATGGATGGCCTGCTGATTGTCGATCGGGACCGTCGTATGGTCCACCTCGACTCCGGTGCAGAGGCGCTCCTCGGCTGGCAGAACTCCGAGATCCGGGGTCGGCGGGTGTATGAGGTCTTCGAGATTTCCGAGGCCGAAGCCGACGTCGCCTGGAAGAAGGAGCGAGGCGGAGCCGTTCCGGCGGCCAAGGTGCTGAGCCTTCGGGCCCGCGACGGCGTGCGCGTGTCGTGCTCGGTCCTGCCGATCCTGGTCCGCGATCCGGAGCGGGACGTCCTGCAGGTCCTCTATGCCCTCCGGAAAGCGCCCGGCACGAAGAGCTACGCGGAGCGCCTGATGGAATCGCTCTCCGAGGTGCCTCGGGTTCAGCGGGCCGCCCCGCCGGAGTAGATCAGGAGGCGGATTTCCGCCTTCGTAAAGCGGCTGTTGGCCCGCAGCGTCTCTTCGTCCTCCTCCCGGATCGCCCGCAGGTAGAGCGGGCATCCTTTCGTGAGGAGGTACACCCGCCGCAGGGCCTCCGGGTCGATCGTCGGGTGGCCGAGCATCGCACGGCATCCTTCCAGATCGAGCCCCCGGAGGTGCCGCTCCGCGACGAGTCCCGCGTCGACGTCTGATCTCGAGTAGAAACGGCAGTACGCCGGGGTCGATTCTTGCGCAAGCACGAGGAGCTTGCCGCGACCCCGAGATCCGCGAAGGAAACCGGCGAGCGCGTCGACGACCGGCTCTTCGACGTCCGCGTAGCCATCCAGCACGAGGAGCTTCCTCTCGCCCGCGAAGACATGCGTGAGCGCGGCGGCGACGGACTCCGCCTGGTCCGGGTCCGAGGCCCGTTCGCCCGTCGAGCGTGCGAGGGAGTCTGCGAACGACTCGAGATCGGCGCCGGGCCCGACCTCCATCCACGCGGAGCGGGGGACGCCCTCGGCGAATGCCCAGCCGAGCGCGGTCTTCCCCATGCCGCGGGATCCGTACACGACCGCGATGGGGGCGGCACCCGCCAGCCATCGCCGCAGGAAGGCGAGGTCTTCGTCACGCTGGAGGAGCGTCGGCCGTTCGAGGTCTGTCACGCGCGGTTGCATCCGTCCGTGCGAGTCGATGGCGGCCAAGGCGGGTAGCGCATGGAGGCCAAGGTACCGCCGGGCCTCTCCCAGCGTCGTCGCCCGGCCTTCGATTTCCACGTGCGTCGCGTCGACCTCGCCGAGGATTTGCCGAGCGCGGCGCACCCCGGCCTCCGTTAAAGCATACACGCGGACCTTCCGGGTCCGCCCGAGGAAACGCGCATCCCGCGAATCGACGAACCCTTCGCCCTGGAGGCCTTTCAGCGTCCGTGGGACGTGGCTGCGGAGGAGCCGGGCGCCTTCCGCGATCCCCGCCTGGGTGGCCTCGCGGCCCGGTTCTCGGATGTTCCAGAAACTATGGAGGTGGAGCAGGACTCGCTCCGCCGCGGTGAGCTCCACGAGCGTTCCGATGCGGTCCCGTTTACTTAAGTCTGCAGCCTGTGATTCTCACGCCGTCGCGCCGTAACAATTACTTGCGCTGAACGGGGCGGAAATGTACCAATTTCACGAACAGGAAACAGGGCGCCAAGGCTCAGGCCTGCAAGGTTGCGCACCCGATGCCGCGTAGGTACGGCACGAGTGTCCAGCCGCACTCGAGGCCGAAAGTCACAGATGCACGGTGGGAGACGAATACACTCGAACCTGTCAGTTTTAAAGGAAGGGCTTCACCTTCCGAGCCCAAGGGAGGGACAGCACGAAGATGCGCGCCGCCCCGGCGACATTGGCGGTCGTTGGAGTAGTTGTTGCCCTGTCGTTGCTCGCCTTTGGCGGCCTCTTTCGTGAACATTCGTCCGTCCCTAAGAACCCGACAGTGACGGAAAACGGGGTGGTCGTGTTTGTCGGGTCCGAGTCCGGGTTCGCGGGCGAGACCTTGGCAATACTGAAGTCGCGCTTCAGCGGGCCGACAGTGGAGGTCACTGAACTCGCTAACCTTTCTGCGGCGGCGACAAGGGTAAACGGGTCCTCGGTCGTGGTCTTCAACTCCGACTGGTTGACGGGCAAAGTCGGAGCGGTCGCTCTGACGGATTTCTTCAAGACGATTCTCCCCTCGCAGGTTAAGATCGTGGCCCTTGGAGGCCCGACCTCGCTGCTCTTCGATGCGCTCAAACAGGCGAGGGATGGAATCGTTGCCGAGGGGAGGAATCCCGCGTACGATAACCCGCCGCTCGCGGGCTACAAGCTCAAGCAGGCCACCGGTTGGGACGGCACCGCCTACTACGGCGATTCGATTCTTGTTGGCGTGGAACCGGATGCCAACAGTGCCGCGGATTCTATCTCGAACTGGGCGTAGACCCGTGAGAACCCCCGCATCTCTGGCGACATCTGCAAGATTCTCTCCATAGGTGAGAATCAGGCTTCGCGGTCGTGGTAACTACCGCGAACACTTTATATATCGTCGGCTCGGCTGCAAACGTAATTCTCTCCTGCCCACCGGGAGGCCACTCGATGAAAGTCGTCTTGCGCGAGGATGAATCAGGAATCTCCGAAGTCATCGGCACGATCCTGATCCTCGCGATGACGGTCGTCTTGTTCTCCACGATCATCATCTGGGTCGCCAACATCCCCACGCCGGTCGCGCAGGGCCGGCTCGAAATCCAGTCCGAAATGAATCCGATGTACAACGGAGGCGGCACGGAGATCGGCGTCAACATCACCCTGACCCACCAGGGCGGCGAGGCGTTGCAGACCGCGCCGACGATTATCTACGTCACGTCGCAGCGCGGAACGAACCCGGCGAAGACGGACGTCCAGCGGCTGCACCTCTACAACAAGCTCCTGGCGACCCCGAGCGGGATCATCGACGGCACGAACACCATCTGGAACGTCGGCGAGCGGTGGGGATACAAGAACTTCACCCTCCGATCCACCGACGCGATCACGATCACGATCGTGGACACGTTGAAGAGCATCGTCCTGTGGTCCGCCCCGTTGACTCCCCCGGCCGGATCGCGTCCTCCCGTGTTCGTCGACAAGTGGGCGGACGGGCTCTATTCGTCGACCGCGATCGACCCGGTCCAGTCGGGCCTCGGGTTCTTCGTCTTCGCGCAGGTGTCCGACCCGGATGGCGACCTGAACGTGAATTCCGTGTATGCGACGCTCACCGCCTGGTATGGGACGGGCGATCCGTGCGCCCAACCGCAGAAGATGACGGACACCGGCGTGTACCCGGACCGTGCGGCGGGGGACGGGATCTTCTCGCTCGGCGGGCTCACGTGCATGAAGTCTCCCTACCCAGCCCTGAGCTGGGACACCTCGATCATCCTGTTCAACGCGACCGACAAGAAGGGCCACGCGACCCAGTCTCGGATGGTCATCAGCGTGATACCCGGCCCCACGGGAGGCGGGGGTGGAGGCGGCGGCAATGGAACGGGGCGCCCCGCGAACCTGCGGTGGAACGGCCGCCAGGGCTACAACATCTTCAACGCGTCCCAGTGGGACCAGTTCAAATACACTGCACAGGAGACGCGGACGTTCAAAGGCAACGAGGAGGTCGTGGTCGTCGTCGGGAGCTTGGACCTTGAGAACACGTTTGACACGGACCGCTTCACGCTGTACGACCCCTTCGGCGGGTCCCTGTCGCAACCCGTCGTCTATGGTAGCAACAAGGCGGTGACGCAAGTGAGCACGCCCTCGACGAGTCAGGGCTTTACATTCATTGAATTCGTCAACGGGTACTACATCTACGCATACCGGTTCAAGCTCAACGCCCCCTCGGATCCTCAGGTGGGGACGAACTTCTACAAGGTGCCGGCGCACCCGCCGCAATACTACTTCGCGAAGTACACCTTGGACATCCTGCTCTTCTCGTCGAGCGCGGTCCGTTTCAACACGACCGACTCGATTGTCATTACCGACACGGACGGATTTGTCCGGGACTTCCCGCAAGTCCAGACTTTCAAGGATTCGGGCTTCACGCAAGCGACGACGACGTTCAAGTCCACCGACGTCGCGTATGTCCAGGTCCGGATGTTCACTACCGACGCGGCAGTGACCGCGACAAGCCCGATCTTCGGAAACGTCATCATCAAGGACTATGCGGGCGGGACGCAGCTCATGCGGGCCCCGGTGAACGGGCACGACACGAATGTCCCGATTTGCCCTGTCAGCGGCGTGTGCTCGGGCACCGCGATTTCGATTAACTCGGCCCTTCGGGTATATCGTTTCTCGATCAATTTCACGCGGGCGAACCAGGACTCATGGGTCGACGGCACGCAGAACTATGCCCTCACCCTCACGAGCATCAAGGACGCAGATGAGACCTATTCGAACATCGCGACCCAGCTCGTCATCGTGGCACCCCTGTACAAGCTCGACGTCGTCGCGGGCACGGATGCGGCGACGAACAACGCATGGGGCACGAAAGACTACTCGTACTATTATGAGAACCTGAACGGAATCGATCGGTGGAGGAAAAGCCGAATCGAATTCTGCGGCCTGTCGGGCAGCTGCAAGAGCGGGTATCACACCCTCTCGATTGTCAACATCGATTTTGACAGAGACGGGGATCTCGATACGGTCAGCAGCGTCTTTGTCGACAATAGCAACGGCCAGATCGTGCTGCAACGTCGGGACCTCGATTCCACCGGCAATGTGATCTTCACTCGATTCGTCATGGAGAACCTGGCGGGCGTGTACTGTAACGCACTCGCGGTTGGCGACTTGACCGGGGATGGCGCTCCGGAGGTGGTTTGCGGCGCGTCGAACGGAAACGTGTGGTATTACAAGAACGACGGCAGCTGGCAGACCCAGAGCGGAAGCGCAACGAAGGTCATCGTCGATCAGTCCCGAACGGATTCGATTTCGACCGTCGCCGTCGGCGATTTCAACGGGGACGGAGCGAACGACATTGCCGTCGGCGGGGCGAACACGCGCCTGACCTGGTACCCGAACCTCGACAAGCTCGGAAAATTCCAGAACGCAGGGATCACGGACGACTGGTTCGCCGAAGGCGAGACGACGGAGAAGGGCAACATCACGTCCGGGAGCTACTTGAACACGTTCCTCTCGGACACGTCGTACGAGCAGATTCGCGAGTACACGTTCACGGAGCCGGTTCAGTCCGGTGCGACAACGAACACCGGATTCGCAATCGACGCAAGCGGCTGGACGTACGCGGATTGGCAGGATCCGAGCACCCCGAATCCGCCCGGCAGTGCGACGGGGACATGGGCCTCGGCCGGTGGAAACCCGGGCGGATACGCGTCCATCTCGACCAATTGCGTGGCGAATCAGGTCGTGTCCGGATACTTCTATCAACCCTTTGCTGCGAGCGGCTCCCCGCCATTCACCGCTCAACTGAGCCTGGACTGGAAAGTGGTTGCCTTTGGCGCCACGGGAGGCGGGAACGTTGTCATGTACGCGTTCGTCGACGCGGCGTCCGGGGCTCCGACCTTGGGGCAACAAGTCTGGTCCTCGACCGCCCAAACGGGTACGACGAACTGGGCCTCCGTCGGTCCGATTGACGTGAGCACGAAGGTCACTTCCGGCGGCACGTATTACCTGAAAATCGCGTTCCGCGCCCAGAACGCACCCTGTGGCACAACGTCGACGGGGGGATTCGACAACGTCGCTCTGAGCTGGTCGTCCACCGGAGGGCTCGCGAGCGAGCTCGAACACTACTGGCGGATCACGACACTTCCGGGCCGTCCGGGCACCACGTTCACCTTGAATATGGTTGCACGGCACTCGGCCAACGCGGAGGGCGACAACTTCGTGTTCGCGTACGCAACGAACGTCGCAGGTAACGATCCGACGACGGGCACGTACACGACGATGGTCTGGGCAAACGCCACGTCGGACCAGACCTACTCGTTCATCCTGCCCTCGTCCGTGGCGGGCAAGCAGGTGTGGATCCGGACGAAGGACATGGATCACACCGTCGGGAATGTGAACCTCGACACCGTGTTCGTCGACCAGATGTACGTTCGCGCGGCGACGCCGTCCGGCACGACCGGCGTGAACCTCGCGGGGCCGGCCACCGCCATCAATGCGATCGATGCGGACGACCAAGACGGCGATCATTTCGCCGACCTCGTTGTCGGGACGGCCGGCGGAAAAGTGTGGAAGTATATGGGTAGCCTGGGAGGCCTGACGACGCCGGCGGGCGCCTACTACATCGCGCCGTCCGCCATTGTCGGGATCAAGTTCGGCAACATCTCCAGCACCCAGGCCGGGCTCGAAATCGTCATCGCGTTCGGTACGACGGTGCGAATCCTGACGGGGTATGGAAGCTCGGGGACGGTCATTAATACTGCGTTGCCGGCGTACAGTCCGGCGAACGCAATCACGGCTTTGGGCGTGGGCGACGTCAACGGCGATGGGCCCGACGACGTCGTCGTGGGGACGACCACGGACATCTGGTATTGGTCAAACCAGAACAACGGGGCAGCATGGACGAATCCGATCAATGTCGACAGCGTTGGAGCCAACGTGTACTCGATCGACGTTGGAGACGCGAGCAAGTCGCAGTACGTCGGGCGTTAAGCGCGCAGGGCCGCAAGCAAGCCTTTGGTGCGTTCCACTTCGATCACCGCGAGCACCGACGCTCCTTCGGCGGCGATCTGACACAGGCGCGCGGCCATGAACGCCTCTCGCTTCGCCTGGAGGCGTGCGAAACCCGGCGGGCCGTTCACCTCGGCGTCCCATGCGAGGACGAATTCTTGCGGGGTCCTCGCGTCGAATCGCTTCTTCGCGAGCCTTCGCTCCAGGCGTCCTTGGAAGATGACCTCCAAGCTCGAGACGCTGTCCACGTAGTTCTCGGTGTACGTGACCTCGTCCATGTCGATCGCCTCGAGACGGGTCCCTTGCTTCTCGGCGACCCGGACGGCCTCCGTGAAACACGGCGGGGGTTTCACCGGCGGCTCCCATGCCGAGAGGCCGGCCACATAGATCTCCTCCTCGAAGTTCTCCGGCTCCAGCGGGCCACCGTGGTAGACGCGGAGCG
>VBLV01000278.1 GCA_005879045.1 Methanobacteriota archaeon
TTTCCACGGCGAATCTCGCCTTGACGGCCCCGGCAGGAAACCTCACCGTGAACAACGGAGCCACCTTGACCGCGGGCACGTCCGTTGTGAGCGTGACCAACGTCACGATGACCGGCGGGACCTCCGGGACCATCACCGCCTCGGGCTCGTGGACCGTCGCCGGGAACTGGGACACGTCCGGAGCGGGCTCCGTCCTCACGGCGACCTCAAGCACCGTGACGATGAGCGGAGCCGCGAATACCGTCAAGATCCTGAACGCGTCGAACGGCTTCGGCGCACTCACGATCAGCGGAACCGTCACCACGGCGTCGGCAATCACCCTGGCCGGCCTCCTGACCGTCAGCGGCACCTTCGACACAACCGCAACCAACTACGGCCTCTCGGTGGGCGGTGGCCTGACGGTCAGTGGTGCCGCGGGTATCCTCCGAACAAATGGATCGACTGTATCCGTGGCCGGGAATGTTTCCGTCAACAATGCGGGCGGCTACATCACGTCCGGTGGCGCCGGCTCATGGACCGTCTCCGGGTCCTGGACGAACGCGTCCACGTCCGCGTCGTGGAGCTTCGCGGCACCCATCACGTTCAACGCATCGGTCTCTCAAACGATGACCTTCGCGGTCCTCCCCGGGGCTGCCGCGGAGTTCAACAACATCACGTTCAACAGCGGCGCGTCGACCGTCACGTTCACCATGGCGACGAATCGCCTCATTTGGTCGGGGACCTTGTCCGTTCAGGGCGGGGCCGGAGCGACGACCCTCGCGACGAGCAACCTGGCCCTCACCGGCGGCGCCCTCACGATCGGCAATGGGGGCGTGCTGACCGCGAACGCCTCGGCGGTGAGTGTGTCGAACGTCACGATGGCCGGCGGTGCGTCGGGTACGCTGACGTTCACGACCGGCGCGTGGACGGTGACCGGGAACTGGGACTCCTCCGGCGCGGGCTCGACATTGACGGCCGGAACCAGCACCGTGACGATGACCGGAGCGGGCACCACTGTCCGGATCCTGAACGCCTCGAACGGGTTTGCGGCTCTCACGATCAACGGCACGGTCTCCGCCGCCTCGGCCCTCACGACCTCCGGGCTCGTCACCGTGAGTGGCACGCTCGACACGACGGTCGCGAACTATGGCCTCACGATCGGCGGCGGCCTCACCGTCAACGGGGCGACCGGGATCCTCCGCGCGAATGCGTCGACTGTCTCCATCGCCGGTAACGTGAATGTCAACAACGCCGCGGGGTACATCACGTCGACGGCCGGTGGTTCTTGGACCGCCTCCGGTTCTTGGACGAACTCCTCGACGTCGGGATCGTGGAGCTTCGCCGCGCCGATCACCTTCAACTCGTCCTCCTCGCAGACGATGACCTGGGGCAACCCGACCCTTGAATTTGGCGGGAACGTCAGGTTCAACTCCGGCGGCTCGACGGTCACGTTCACGATGGCCGCGAACAGCTTGGACGTCGGGGGGACACTCACAATCGCGGGCGGGGCCGGAACGACGACCCTGAACACGAGCGGTTCAAACCTCGCCATCAACGCGGTCACGTTCGTTGTGGACGCGGGAGGGGCCCTCACGGCCAACGGTTCCACCATCACGGTCACGTCGATCGACACGCATCTCGGCACATTCACCGTCGGCGGATCGACCGTCGTCGTGAACGCGTCGGGCGGCTCGATCAACCTCACGCAGACCGTCAACAATCTCACCGTCAGTCCGGCGATCTCGACGACGTTCACCGGATCTCTCACGTGGACGGGAACGCTCGTTTTCACGAACGCCGGGACCGTTGCATTCGGAACGAGTAGCCTGACTTCGAGTGGCGCCGCGACGCTCACGTTCGCTTCGGCGACGATCACGATGAGCTCGGGGAACTGGGACACGTCGTCGGCGACGACCTTCACGGCGACGAGTTCGTCGGTTACATTCTCGGGGACCGGGAACCTTCGGATTGGGGGGAGCGCATCCTTCGGTGCGCTTACGGTGAGTGGCGGCACCCGGACGCTCCAGAGCCAACTCACGATGGCGGGCCCGCTCACCCTCTCCGGCGGCACCCTGGCCAAGGGGACGAACGCGCTCACCGCGAACGCCGGACTCACGATGTCTGGAGGCGCGCTCACGTCCACCTCCGGTGGGGTCACCATCACCGGCAATGTATCGATCGCGGCCGCCGCCTCCTACATCGCCTTCGGCTCCGAGTCTTGGACGGTGAGTGGC
>VBLV01000279.1 GCA_005879045.1 Methanobacteriota archaeon
GAAATCGCTCGCCCTCGACGTGCCGGTGAAGGACATCGCCGCCGTCAAGTCCCGTGAAATCCTGACGCGCGTAAAGTACGAGGAGAAGTTCGACCAGGAACTTGAGAAGAGCCTGACGATGATGGACGAGGACTTCAAGAAACTGGAGGCGCGCTGATGGCCAAGGAGTACCGCACAATTACGGAAATCGCGGGACCGCTGATCTTCGTCGAGAAGACGGAGCCGGTGGGCTACAACGAGCTGGTCGAGGTCCAGCTCACGGACGGCCGGCGCAGGCGGGGACAGGTCCTCGACTCGTCGACGGACATCGTCGTCGTTCAGATCTTTGAGGGCACCCCCGGAATCGACCGCGCGTCGAGCGTCAAGTTCTTGGGGGAGACGATCAAGCTGAGCGTGTCGAGGGAGATGCTCGGCCGCATCCTGACGGGATCGGGCGAGCCGGCCGACGGAGGGCCTCCGATCCTGCCGGAGAAGCGCGTGGAGATCCAGGGGGCCGCGATCAACCCGTACTCCCGCGAGCATCCCGCGGAGTTCATCCAGACGGGCATCTCGACGATCGACGGGCTCAACACCCTGGTCCGCGGTCAGAAGCTCCCGCTGTTCTCCGGCGCGGGGTTGCCGCACAACGAGGTCGCCTTGCAGATTGCAAGGCAGGCAAAGGTCCTCGGCAGCCAGGACCCGTTCGGTGTCGTCTTCGCGGCGATGGGCATCACCCACGAGGACGCCCGCGTCTTCATGAAC
>VBLV01000160.1:0-8450 GCA_005879045.1 Methanobacteriota archaeon
GAGAGGTGTTTCTCGAACCGGACGACGGCCTCCGCGAAGCCTTCGATCTTCGCCACGTGGATCCGGTCCTCCGCGATTTTCTTGCCGGACTGCGCCGGCTCATACGCGGGATCGAGGGCCAGCGCGGCGTCGAAGGATCGGAGCGCGTCGTCGAACTTCTTCAGGTGAACGAGGGCGAGACCTTTGCTGTTCCAGGTGACCTTGTCTCGGGCGTCGAGCCGCAACGCCTCATCGTACGACTGGACCGCGGCATCGAATTCGCCGGCCCGTTCCTCGGAAAACCCTCGCATGTACCAGAGCGCCTTGTCGGCCGGACGGGCGACCGTCGCGTGGGCGAGGGCGTCCGCGGCGGCGGGGAACTGTTCCACTTTCACATGGAGAAGGCCTTTGCTCCGCCACGCCTCGCCGAATTCCGGATCGGACTCAATCGCGGCGTCGAAGGCGGCGAATGCCTCGGCTTCCATGTCAGCACGCGAGCATCCTTCGGGCTCGCCTTCAGGACGAAGTCGAAACACGGGAGGGCGTCCGCGGCATGGCCGGACCTCAGGAGACACACTCCCTTCGTCCGGTAGGCGTCGTAATGGTTCGGGTCCTTCTGGAAGACAACCGCGAGGAGCGAGAGCGCGTCGTCGAAGTGCGATTCTTGAGCCAAGCACATCGCCTTCCCGCTCAGGAAATCGAGGTGATTGGGCTCCAGAATCAATCCGTCCTCGAACGCTTTGCGCGCCTCAGGAACGCGGCCGAGGTCGAACAGGATTCGCCCTTTCGCCGCGAGGGCGCCGCGGTCCCCGGGATTCAGGTTCAGGGATTGATCATACGCGGTCAGCGCCGCTTCCGTCCGGCCGAGCCGGCCCAGGAGCGCGCCCTTCGCGTTCCAGGTCCGACGGTCCATCGGGTCCACGCGGCTCGCCCGGTCGAGGGCCTCCATCGCGGCATCCGTCTTTCCGGTCCCTTCGAGGGCGCCCGCCAGTTCCCGCAGCGCCTCGGTGTCCCGTGCGTCGATCTCGAGGAGCCGCTCGCCGACTTCGGCGGCAGCCTTGAACGAATGTTGGGCGAGCAACAGGTCGCGCTTCAGCCGGAGGTAGTCCGCATGGTCCGGCGCGATCGAGGACGCCTTCGTGATGGCGGCCAAGGCGTCCTTCGAATCGCCGGTGGCCTTCGCGAGGCGCGCGCGTCGCGCCCATCCGTTCGCGTCCTTGGGCTCGGCGGAGGTCAATCGCATGGCGGCATCGAACGCCTCCTTCGTTCGTCCGAGTGCCTCGAGGGCGGTACTCAGCCCCCCGAGCGCGGTGGTCTCCTTCGGGTTCTTGGCCAGCACGGTCTCGTACACCGGGATCGCCTCCTCATACCGGTGCAATTCGGTGAGGCACGCCCCTTGTTTCAAGAGGGCGGGGACCATCGTCGGGTCGAGGGTGGCCGCTTTCCCGTACGATGTCGCGGCGTCCTCGTATCGCTTCAGCCAGTGCAGCGCGGTCCCTTTGCCAAGCCACGCCTTCGCCTGATTCACGTCGAGTGCGAGGGTGCGGTCGAACGCGGCGACCGCCTGCTCGTAGCGCTTCTCGCCCTCCAGGGCGAGGCCGAAGAGATACCAGCCTTTCACGTCTCCCGGCGCGTACCGCGTCGCCCGATCGAGGCAGTCGACCGCGTCCGCGAATGCGTTGAGTCGATAATGGGCGCGTCCTTTCTCATACCACAGGCCCGCCGAGGCCGGGTTCGCTTCGATCGCGACGTCGAACGCCTTCACCGAATCGGCGTAGCGTCCGAGCGAGAACAGCAAGGCCGCTTTCCGCGCGGAGGCGTCCGTGTTCCGGGGATCCAGCCGGAGGACGGTGTCGAACGCGGTGATCGCTTCCTCTGATTGACCCAGGGTCTGGTGGGCCTCCCCGCGCGCGGTCCAGGTGCTGGCATCCGCGGGATCTTTCTGGAGGATCGCCTCGCACGTCCGGAGGAGGACCTTGGCGTTCTTCGAATGCCGGAGCGCGTCGCGTTGGCCCCGCAGCGCGTCAAGGTCGTCGGGCGTGACCAGCCGGAGCGTCTCGAACGTCGCGTACGCCTCCTCTGCCTTGCCGAGGGCGAGCAAGGCGCGTCCTTTGTCTTTCAAGGCCCGTGGATGGTGCGGCTGGATCGCGAGGATCGCGTCGCACGCGACGACGAGATCGGACCATTGTTCGGTCCGCAGAAGGAGATCGCGCTTCGCCTCGAGCCCGTCGTAGGACCGCGGCTCGACCGCGAGGAACCCGTCGAGGGCCGCTACCGCTTCCTCCCGACGGTTCAACTGGATGCACGCGTGGGCCTTCGCATATAGGGCACCCGCATGGCGGGGGTCGAGGGAGATGACTTTCGAAGCCTCCTTGACGACCTCGTCCCATCGAGCGAGAGACCGGAGCGCCTCGAGCCGCCCTTCCCAGGGAGCGAGCGTCTTTGGGGTTATGCCGATCGCGCGGTCGTACGCGCTGACCGCATCGATGCTTCGGCCCGTCTTGCGCAACAGCTCGGCCCGGCTCGTCCACGCGGCCGCGTCTCCGTCTCGCTGACGGAGCGCCTCGTCGTAGGATCGCAACGCCTCCTCGTTCTGGTTCGACGCCCCGAGGACGTCCCCGCGGAGCCGCCACGCATCCGGGTCGTACGGGTCCAGCTGGATGACGCGGTCGAGACATCGGATCGCCCGTTGCGGCTCTCCCGCGGCGAGGTAGGTGAGCGCCTTTCCCTCCAGGGCCTCCTTTGTCTCCGAGTTGATCCGGAGGGCGCGGTCGAACGCCGTCTGCGCCTCGTCGAGTTCGTTTCGCCGGCGGTGGGCTTCTCCTGCCCGCACCCAGAGCTCGGCATCGTCGGGGACCAGCGCGAGGACGCGGCGATATCCTTCGACATCATCGGGATCGAGGTTCACGACTTGCATGTACGCGCGGATCGCCTCTGGCCGCTGCTCCAATGCGACATGGGCGTCCCCCTTCCGCTCCCACAAATCTTTGGCCTTCGGATCGATGCTCAATCCGGCGTCGTAATATCCGAGTGCATCGGACGCGCGCTCTTGCGCGAGGAAGATGTCTCCCTGGAGGCCGAGGGCTCGAAGGTCTCCTCCGTTGCCAGTCAGCGCGTGCGTGGCCGCGGTCTGGGCGGACTCGATCCGACCGACCCGGAGAAGCCCCGACCCGATCGTCGCATAGGCTTCCTGAAAATCCTCGATTCGCGCCCGCGGCTCTTGCGCTCCGAGGATCTCGAGCGCCTTGACGAACGCAATCGTTGCGCGGCTGTGCGCGTCCACCTCGAGCGCCGCAAAACCGGACTTCGCGAGTCGGTTCGCTTTGTCGAGCACTCGTCCTTCTCGGTCGAGGAGACCTTGGAAGAGGGCCATCCCTATCATCCCATCCCGCGGGGCGCGGTCAATTCAGGGCCGCGTCGGACAAGTGGCCGACATGGAAAGTGGATGACTTATAGATATCGCCAAGGGCCCGTGCCGTAGACAATCGGCAGTTCGTCAACGCCCGGTGCGTTGTGACAATCGCGCTAAGTACGCGCGACATGAGTTCGGGCTGACAATCGTCAGACGGGATGGCACGATGGCACGCAAGGGAGTGGAACGGCCGAAGCCGACGAAACTCCGGAAGGAAACGCGCGAGTGGCTCACGAAACAGACGATCCCGAACGCCCGACGGATCGCGCGGGATCTGGAAAACGAGGGCGAGGACGTACACGATCTCCTCGCGGCGATCGACGAGCTCGAGGCACTTCTCAAGGAAGGGTCCAACCGGCCGAAAGCATGATCTGAGGAAGGACTCAAGTATCCGCGGTCGAGTCCCCCAGCCGAGCGTGGGTAGTCTAGCGGTAGGACGTTGGCCTTCCAAGCCTACGACGCGGGTTCAACTCCCGCCCCACGCACTCAATTCGGCGCCGGAAAAATAGGGGGACCGGCGGAGTCGTGGAGGCGACCCTCTCCGCCGATCGGTGGGATGGATGGGTTGTGAGCGTTAGCCGTCGTCGTCGGACACATCGAAGTCGAGCGAGCATCCGTACGAGGCGTAGACGTCCTGCCAGCTCTGGTCTTCTCCCGCGTACATTTCGTTCACCGGAGCCATCATTACCGCACTTGCCACGATGGTCCGAAAGCCCCCGCGGTATAAGATGCGGAACGGGGGAGAGGTGTGCGAAAGTACTCCGGCTGGGGGGCCGAAAGTAATCAGATGTGATCTCCGCCGACCGCGGCCGCCTCCGCCGCAACTGACATCAGCGGGTCGACAATTACCATCCGGGGTGCTTGCTTGCTCGATCCCCGATCGACCGACCCAACGGACCGACTCATCTTGGCGCTTGGGGCAATCACGCTGCTGATTCTCGGGGTTTGGTACGCGGTCGCGTATGCGGTGGCGGTGCTAAGAGTCAACGTATCCGGCGACCTCTTCGCCCTCGCCTCCTTCATCATCCCGAGCACCGGTCCTACCGCTCTGCTCCTTCTTGTTGGATGCGGAATCCAGCGGTACCGAAGGCAACCGCCCGTCCTGTTCGCTTTTTTCGTCGTCTCGATCCTCGTTGGCTGGACCACGTCCTTAGCGGGGAACCTCTGGATCTTCTTCGGGTTTCGATTCGGCGGCGGGCCGTCATTCTCGAGCCTGGTCTTCTTCTTCGTCATCGCCGGAATCGCTCATCTGGTCGGACTTTTCCTCCTGCTGGTCCTCGCCCTGGGCCCCAGACCCTCGGGGCCGATCCCGCAACCGGCAAACCCCCCTCCCGTCGATCCGATTCTCTGAGACGGATCAGCGGGTCGTGAGCCACTCGAAGGCGTGGTTCGCGAGGAGCGCCGCCGCGAGCCCGAGGGCCAGAAACGAGACGCCCGCCTCGCCAACCCACGCAAGCCACGCGGCAAAGAGGATCGCCGCGAGGATGATGACCATCAGAAGGCGTGGCGGAATCGTCTCGACGAAGACGACCAGGAGTCCGAGGAAGAGCAAGAAGACGACGAGGGCGTAGAGGGCCGCCGCGGTGAGATCCGGGAGCAGCGCCATCCGCGGCGCCGATATCGCGACTCCCCATAACCTTATGGAGGTACCGCGACGACATGGCGTACGTGGACCGCTTCGCCGCGCCGAAAATCCACCATCTCCCGACCGTTCAGGCGCGCCGTGCCGACTGCACGCACTTCGTTCCGGTGGCGCACGACGACCTCGTCTCCGGGTCGAATCTCTGGCGCCGCGTCGACCACACCCACGGCGAAGATGTTTCCTTTCGGGAGGAAGTCCTCAATCTCGACCCAGTACGCCTCCGCATGGGAGAGGATTTCGCCGCCGGCGAGGGTGAGCGACAGCATGCCGCGCCCCGTGTACATCGCGAGCTGCACGCCCTGGCGGATGACGCGTACGTCCGGGACCCGCCCGCGAAACGTGGCGCCTTTCACCAGTCCAAGCCCTGCATCGCCGAAGTGGCAGCGGGCGATGTTCGACATCTCTTCGGTCAAGCGAAGGCCTTTCGCGACTCGGACGGACGACGATGTGGCGTCGTTCAGTGCGCGAGTCAGGTAGGAGAGGGATTCGTCCGATGTCGGCCGCTCTTTCACGGTCAGGACCGCGTCCGGGACGGCCGCCTTCACGATCGGGGCCTCCGCGCCCAGATGGGCCACGACCGTATCGTACCGGTTCGCCGCGAGGAAAGCCCGAAGGTCGTCGGTGACCATCGCGGCCTCGTCGCGGCTCCAATCTCCGGTCACGGGGATGTCGTACGCTCCCGCGGGATAGAATCGCTCGAGCTCCCGCGGAATCAGGCCCAGGGGCGACGTGACGATGACCTCGTGGACCGCGGACGGATCCGCGCTCGACAGGATCGCGTCCCGGAACCGCCGATGGCTGCGGCTCGTCGAATATGGCTTGCGGGCGGAGCATGGGAGCAGCACGAGCACCCGAGACGACGGGGGCTTCCCATACCGCTCCCGGATCCGCCGGCGGAACCGGACGATCTCCGGCCGCGTCAACGATTCGGACGCGTACGCCAGCATCTCCCCACCGGCGACGGGCGTGTAGGCCTCGACCAGGCCGTACTCCCGCAGGTCCAGATGACGCACGATCGCCGTGTTCCAGGGAGCGTTCGCGAGGCGTCGCTCCGCCAGCTCGCGGAGTCGACCGTGGATCAGGTGATTCCGCACGAGGAGCATCTCGCGGTACAGCGCCCGATCGTTGTGGGCCGCGAGGGCCTCGCCCGCCGCACAGGCCGGACAGCCGCACGCATCGCGATCCGCTTCGGCCACGGGGACCGTGCCGTCTGCGGTGTGGAAGAGACCGCGGGCACTGTCCAGCATCATCCGGCTCGAGTCGACCACATCGATTCCGGCGTACACCAGGACGGCGAGGTTCGACGGGGTGGCCAGGCCGGTGACCGCGACGACCTTGGAAGGCCCCAGGGCTTCACGCACCGCGCGGACCGCCGCGACGAACTCCCGCGGGGACCGTTCGAACTCGGGTCCGTTCGCGAGGAACACCCCGCCCGCCGACTTGGCGGCGACGAGGTCCGACTCGCCCGCGACGACGGCCCACTCGCCGGCGACGGTCTCGTGCGGGATCTCGAGATCGGCAAGCGATCGCGGGGTGCCCTTCCCGGGGGGCAAATCGTCCGGATCGCCGGCCGGCCGCGGGGCGAAGAAGCTGCCACCGATGCGAATCTGAAATCGGGGATCCTCCGTCCGGTCGGCGACGAGCAACCCTTCGGCATATGACGGGGCACCGCGGGAACCTTGATGCACGAACAGGACGAGAGGCATCGTCAGCCTGCGGTCACTGCGGGTCCAGATCCCCTTCCGACCGAGACCGCCTCGCGCCTCGATCTCGAACATGGAGGGACGAAGCGATGTCCCGTCTCCGTATAAAGTCTGACTACTCCAGCGTGACCGTGTTCCGCTCGATGTACGCGAGTTCCTTCGCGT
The DNA here is from genome assembly GCA_005879045.1 of Methanobacteriota archaeon. GTDB lineage: Archaea > Thermoplasmatota > Thermoplasmata > RBG-16-68-12 > RBG-16-68-12 > RBG-16-68-12. Next base: position 6,902 of record VBLV01000160.1, read on the forward strand.
CGAAGGCCCGCTCATCGACGCTGAGGATCATCGCCGCCCGATGCAAGGCGATCTGCTCGTTCACGTACTCGAGGAGATGCAGGATGCGCGCGAAGTCGTTGTTGATCATGAGGTACTCGATCCCGTCGAGCAGGATCACAGCGCGGGGTCCGTCGGTCACGAAGTTCGCGATCAAGTTGCTCAGGCTGTTCAGATTGTGCGGATCGATGTAGTCTTTGCCCAAGGTCGTCGAGAGCCAGACGACGCGGATGTCTTTGTCGCCGCGACGCCGGACGATATGGTTCGGATGCTGGCGCGTGATGTACATTGGACGCCAGCCGGCATCGACCGCCTGCTGGAACGCCGCGAGGGCCTTCTCCGGCTTCTTCTCCTTCATCAGGTAGGCGCGGCCTTCCTCGAGGTCCTTCTTCTTCCCGAAGAGAAGGTCCTTGAGAAGCTCGTCCTCCTTGAAAGCGAGCAGGAGCGGCCACGGAAGCCGCCACATGGAACCACCTTGCCATCCGGAGGTCGGTTTTTATACGTATCCTATCGACTATCGCACCTGAGACTCATTTGGGCGCAATCGGTCGCCCGGTCGTTATCGCCCGGTCGAGTCCCGTGCACCTGGCTGTCACCGAGGAGCGGCGGGACGGAAACTTTATCGCGCGATGGCTTTTCGTCCGCCCGGTATGGCGCCAGCCGTCGTCGGGATCATCGGGGGGTCTGCACTCGGTGATGCGTTTGAACTCGAGGACGAACAGGCGAAGTTCCTCGTCACGCCGCACGGCGCGCCCAGCGATCCGCCGCGGATGGGAAAGCGCGGCGCGGTCACGGTCATCTTCCTGCCGCGTCACGGAAAAGACCATCGGATTCCGCCGCACAAATTGAATCACCGCGCGAACCTGTGGGCCATGAAAGAAATCGGCGCGACGCACATTCTGGCCACGTCGTCCACGGGCTCCTTGAAGAAGACGATCCACCCCGGCACCTTTGTCGTCCCCGACGACTTCATCGGATACTGGGACATCCCCACATACTACGACGACCGGGTCGTCCACGCGACGCCGTCGCTGGACGGAGCCGTGCGGGCGGCCTTGGTCGCCGCCGCGAAAGAGGCGCAGGCCACCGTTCACGATGGCGGGACCTATGTGCAGACGACGGGCCCGCGTCTCGAGACCCGGGCGGAAGTCGCGCACTTCAAGAAGATCGGGGACGTCGTCGGGATGACGATGGCCTCGGAGGCGACGCTTGCTTCCGAACTCGGCATCCCCTACGCCTCCCTGTGCACGGTCGACAACTTTTGCAACGGGATCGTCGACGAGCCGCTGACGTTCGAGAAGATCCGGGAGACACAGCGACAGAACGCGGACCTCACGCGCACCGTCGTCGGGAAGGCGTTGGAGCGAATCCGATGAGCATCCTCATCCGGGACGTGCAGGTCGAAGGCGACGTCACCCAAGTATACATCGAAGGAAATCGGATCGCCGAGATCGGCAAGAAGCGCGAAGCGGACACGGTGATCGACGGGAAAGGGAAGATCGCGCTCCCGGGTTTCGTGAACCTGCACACG
>VBLV01000160.1:8530-16984 GCA_005879045.1 Methanobacteriota archaeon
TCACTCCGGACGACGTGTACTGGGGCACCAAGCTCGCTTGCCTCGAGATGGTCAAGACGGGCACGACGACCTTCAACGACATGTATTTCCACATGGACGCCGCGGCCAAGGCCGTGAAGGAGATGGGGCTCCGCGCGTTCCTGGCCGAAGGCATCGTGGACCTGAACGACCCGGAGCGGGCCGCGAAGCAGCTGCGGACCGCGGACGAGGTGAACCGCCGGATCGAGGCGTTGAAGACGGACCGCATCACGCCGGTGCTCGGGCCCCATGCGATCTACACGGTGTCGAAAGACTCGCTCCTCCGGATCCGCGAACTCGCGGACAAGACCGGCTCCCTGATTCACATTCATCTTTCCGAGACGAAGCGGGAGGTCGACGACTGCGTCACGCAGACGGGCGTTCGACCGGCGAAGTACCTCGACGGCCTCGGGTTCCTCGCGAAGGACGTCATCGCGGCCCACGGATGTTGGCTCGACCCCTCCGAGATCGAACTCCTGGCCCACACCGGCACGCGCGTGGCCCATTGCCCGACGTCGAACATGAAGCTCTCGACCGGGCAGGCGATGCCCTATGCCGCGATGAAAGAGGCCGCGGTCGTCATGGGCCTCGGCACGGACGGCGCGGCGAGCAACAACAACCTCGACATGTTCGAGACCATGAAGGTCGCGGCCCTCCTGCAGAAGTGGGCGCATCATGATCCGACCGTCATGCCGGCAATCGAGGCGTTCCAACTCGCGAACTTCGGGGGCGCGCGAGCCCTCGGCATCGACGCCGGCCTCATCGGCGTCGACCGCCTCGCGGACATCATCCTCGTCGATCCGCGCCGGCCGGAGCTCACGCCTCGCCATGATGACCTCAGCAACTGGGTCTACTCCGCCCACGGGAACATCGTGGACACGATGATCTGCGATGGCGTCCTATTGATGCGGGGTCGCCGGGTGCGAGGCGAGGCGGAAATCCTCGAGAGGGCCGCGGGGGTCGCACGGGCTCTCGTCTCGAGGGTCTGAAATGGCCCTCGACCGCCTGCGCGCGAGCCTCGCCGAGTCGCCAATCGTGCGCTTCGGGGACTACGAGTATTTCGTCCATCCGATCACGGATGGGATCCCACTGGGCCGCCCGGAGGTCCTCGACGAAGTCCTCTCCGAACTCGTGCGCATCGGCGACTGGAACCGGTGCGACAAGATCGTCACGGCCGAGTCGATGGGCTTCCCGCTCGCCGCCGGCCTGTCGACGCGCGTCCACAAACCCTACGTCTTCGTCCGGAAGCGTCAGTACGGCCTCGAGGGAGAGGTGTCCCTGAAGCAGACGACCGGGTACTCGAAGACGGACATGTTCATTAATAACATCCGCCACGGCGACCGCGTCGTCTTCGTCGACGACGTGATTTCGACCGGCGGGACTCTCTTGGCGATCGTGAAAGCCATGCGGACCCTCGGCGCCGAGATTGCGGACGTCCTCATCGTGTTCGAGAAGACCCGCGAGAAGGCTCGGATGGAGAAGGAGCTGGGCATCCGCATCAAGACGTTGCTCAAAGTCGACGTCGTCCGCGGCAAACTCGTCGAGCGGGCCTAAGGAGGCTCCGCGCCGGCAGATTCCGCCTGCCGACGATCCCGATCCAGGTTCGCGAGCGATCGCTTGAAGAGCGGCGCCGGCAGGACGGACACGAGGACCATGACGACCACGATCACCGAGAAGAGCGTATCTATCCCGGATCACCTCGGCGTTCAGGGCCGACAGCGCGACGATGAGCCCGACCTCGCCGCGAGGGGTCATGCCCCAGCCGACGGACGCGGCCTCATGGCGGGACATCTTCGAAAGCCACGCCGGAATCCCACAACCGACGACCTTCGTTACGATCGCGAGAAACGTGAGGACCACGCCAAAGAGGAGGAGCTGCGCGCTCCCGACGGCGGCCGGGAGGTCCACCTGAAGACCGAGAGAGATGAAGAAGATCGGCGTGAAGACGGCTCCCAGGTAACCGGCGCCCTCGGTGAAGTCCTCCCGGAGGGGCGTGCTCCCGAACAGACTCCCTGCGAGGAACGCGCCGACGATCGCCGAGAGCCCGACCACCTCCGCGACGAAGGCGTAGAGGAAGGTGATCGCCATCGCGATGATGAAACCGCCGTGCTTGAGCCCGAGTTTCATGCCCTCGACCTGGATGCGCACGACGACTTTCCGGAAGAAGTAGAGGCCGACGGCCATACCGACGCCGAGGAACGCCAGGGCGGTCGCCACGAGGATGCCCAGAGCCACTGGGTCGAGCTGGCCCCGCGTCGTTCCGACAACCAGTGAGAGGATGATCAGGCTTAGGATATCGTCGACGACGGCCGCTCCCATGATCGTCTCGGCGATCGGCCGCCGCATGAGGCCGAGATCGAGGAGGACCGCCGCCGCGATCGCCGTGCTCGTGGCGGTCAGGGTTGCGCCGACGAAGAGGGCCATCGTGAACTGCGTCCCGTTGACGCCCACGTCGGTCGCGGGCACCAAGAACAAGGCGGCCAGAAACCCGAACACCAGCGGGAGGGCGACCCCGCCGCTCGCGACGAAGATGTTCTTGCGGGTGTAGATCGTGCGGAAGTCGGTCTCCAGTCCGATCACGAAGAGGAGGAAGATGGCGCCCAGACTCGCGAAGCTTGCCACGAGGGCCGGGTCGAACAGGGTCACGTTGAAGTAGAAGCCGAGGACGCTCGGGCCCAGGAGGATGCCGAGCACGATTTCGCCGACGATCGTCGGCTGCCGGAACCGCTTGATCGTGAAGTGGCTCAGGGTCGCGAGGACGAGCAGGATCGTGAGTTGTTGGAAGAGCGCCTCGGTTCCCGCCATCGCGGGACTGAAACGCGACAACCGTATTAAATCGCTAACGGCCGGGGCAGTCGCCTCGTCGACCCACTCGCAACGCAAGACGGCCGCATGGGAATAACAGAGGCGTCCTCGCCTGAGGCGCCGATTACTGGGCCCGTTTCGCTCGGTTCCGGCGCACTTCGTCTTCGGTCACGATGACGCTGAGGTGGAGGACACCGTCGTCCGGGTCTGGGTCGTACCGGACACTCCGCCCTTCCGACAGAATCTTGTGGAACTGGATTTTCAAGGTCCCGCGACGACTCGAGGGCGCCGCGAGATTATGAAACGCGACGCCGTGGTTCTCCGGTGCGATAGATGATAACGATTCAAGGCCGTCTTTCCGGCGCATACGCTCAATCGGGAAACAGAAAAAGGTGGGATGGGAAGAATCGGGATGGGCGCGATCTCACTGCTTCATCAGGTCGAGGCCGTTCCAGTCGCCCCCGAAGTCCTTGACCTGGCCCGTGGCCAGCTGGAAGCGGGCGCGGAGCTTGCCGTTCTCGAAGAAGATGTACGCGTTCCGGAGGCAAGATGTGTAGAGGTTCTTCCTCTTCCCCTTCTGGGTGAGGATGCGCTCGACGCACTGGATGAGTCCGACCTCCTCGAGGATGCGAATCTTGCGGTAGCAGGCGGCGATCGGGATGCCGTACCGTTGGCTGATTTCCTGGGCACTGATTTTCCGCTTATAGGTCGCGAGAAGGATCTTGGCACTGTATTCGTCGGTCAGTAGCTGGGACGCCTCGAGGGGCGATAGCAACTTCGAGGTCCCTTGAAATCCGTCACTTTCCGGGCTGGTGTTTCCCTCCACGGTACCGACCTCGCACAGTTCTGCGCCGTCGATGATTTCGCGGGATATTTAAGCTATCGCGCTTGATTATCAGACAAAAAACTCGTTTTGGCCAATGATTATCAGCCCGCCTGGCAACGCGCGCGCACTCGCGCGCTCACGAGTCGAGCGCGGCGTTGAGTTCGATCCATTTGCCGTTGATTTCTTTCTCGACATCGAACTCGAATTTGACCTTGAAGATGCCTTCCTGGTACACCAGCTGGGCCGACTTCAGGAGGGACCGGTACAGTTTCATCGTCTTCCCTTTCGGAGTCGTGACGATCTGTGCGACGTTCAAGAAGCCCGCTTCCTCGAGCTCGTGGATCTTCCGATAGCATGCGGCGATCGGGATGTCATACTTGTCGCTAATCTCTTGGACGGACCGCGACGTGATCTGAGTCGCAACGAGAATCCGCTCCGCGTACTCGTCCGTGAGTAAGCGAGAGACGTCTTTTTCTCGCATTGCTCTCGATTCAGTGATGGCTATTAATTCCTCTCCTATCCGGTTCTCGATTTTGATACTCGCGGATCGGGAGGAACGGGCCCGTTTTCCGGCGATGAGCTCCGATCACACGATCGGCCGAAGTTCCGCCTTCGGGACCCCGGCGGACCAGTCCCAGGCGAGGCTAAACAGCTCTGTGTAGGGCTTCTGCCCGTACAGGACCACGGAACCGTTGATGCTGTCGAGGTGGAGCACGACCCGGGCGAGATTCTCCAGCTTCGAGGCCGAGGCGCTCTGCGGCGTAACGAATCCGACGAACACGTCTTTCGCCCGGCGGACCGCTGAGAAGACGCCCGACATTTCCTCGAGGACTTTCTCCTCGTACACCGACTCGAGCGTATCGAACGCCATGAAGGCGAGGAACGGACGCTCCGACTTCGGGAGCTGGAACTCGACGTTCGTCCACTTCAGGTCCGCGTCGACGTTCGTGCCTTCCATGTGTAGGACGGCCCGCGAGACGTCCGCAGAGCCGAGGGTCGCTGTCTCGAAGACGCGCACCTCCGCGTCGAACGCACCGGGGGGTAGGTGGGGACTCACCAACTCGCGGAGGAACTCGGCGCTCCCCTTTCGCGGCGGGACGTGGGCGACGCCGCGTCCCTGGACGACGAAATTGCAGATGATCGCGGTCCGCAGCCAGTCGACGTAGTCCGACGGCACCGCGTTGGAGATCTCGAACGCGACGACCCGCCCGCGGTAGAGTCCACCCGTGAGTCGGTCGAGCGGCTCGAGCCCGAAGCTCACGGCATCCTTGGAGAGGTCCTTCACGGGCCGCCACAGCTGCGGCTTCACCGGACGGACTTCGTCGCGGATGTCGAACGCCGTGAGGCGACCGCCGTCGAGCGTGTACAGGTACCGATGCTGCTGGATCTGCTGGCCGCGGAGCTTCTCGATCGTCAGCACCCGAAGCCGGCGGCCCTGATGGTCTGTCGACGCCAGGCTGATGACGCCGTCGCCCAGGTAGTCGAGGCGCGTCTCGCCGCTGCTCTCGAGCACGTACAGGACGTTCTGCTTACTCCCTTCCACGAGGTCTTTCTGGAGGACCGTGATGAGCCGCCCGGCCGGGATGCCGTAGTGCTCCGCGAGGGCGTCGATCGAATCGATCAGCACGAGCGACCGCTCCGGGATGCGGTCGTCCACGAAGGTGTAGGCGTCCTCGAGCTCCGGTAAGTCGAAGCCCAGGGTGACCTCGAGGAAGTTCCCTTTCACCTCCCCGGACCCGATTGACTCTGACTCCCCGTCTTCGCCCTCCTTTCCTTCCTCCAGTTTCCCCTCGAGTTGGTCTAAGGCATGCCGCGCGACCTTCGTGTCGTGCGGAGCCTTTGAGCCGGTCTGGAGGACCTTCGGCTTGATCCGATCCTTGAGCCAGGTGAACTGGCGATAAAGGGACTCGTCCGAGACGCGGGAGCTGAGGTAGTGAGAAGCCGTGACCTCGCCGAGCGCTTCGGTCAGCTGCAGGGCGAAGGTCGTCTTTCCTGTGCCAGCCGGGCCTTTCACGATAAGGGAGTGCCCACCCGGCGCGTTGAAGAACTCGACAATCTCTCGCGGAATGCGACCGGTGGGAGGTGGCACGGAACCGCGTCGAAACAGAGAGGCCGGATATACATAGGTTTCCCCCGCGTTGTCATTCGCGAGCGGGAACTGCGGTATCCGCGTGGCCACGTACGAGCGAGCGGAAGCGAACCGCATCCCGGTGCATCGAGAGATTGTTAAACATCACGTACGTGTCGTCGTACTCCCGGCAAATCGTCTGGAGCCGTGCGAGGTCTTCGTCGGTGTAAGCGTACCGATACATCGTCTTCCCCGGAGGGCTCCCGTGGAGACGGAAGTACGCGAGTCCGTAGGTCGCGGGCTCTTTGTCGAACGGATCAACGGCGTGGACGAGACCGAGGTCCTCGCAGATTTTCTCGACGATATGGCCGGCCCACGGACCGCGGAGTTCGATCGCCTTCGTGGCATCCGTCCGATTCGACTCGAAGAAACGGTACAGCGCGGTTCGATTGGCCTCCGTGGGACCGAAGGATGCTGGCGTCTGGAACACGATTGCATCGGCGCGGATCGTCTTCGCGAAGGACGAAGTGGCCTCCCATCCCTCCCGAACGTGCGGGGTGTCGCGGAATGATCCGTATGCGCGCTTCTCGGAATCGGGGACGACGCGTCCGGACCTGCGGTACGTGGGCGACGTGGCCTCGTGCGTGATGAACTGCGAGGCCTTCACGCAGAACCGAAACCCTTGCGGCGCGATCGCCCGCCACTTGCTCGCTCGCTCGACCGAGACCGGCCGATAGAACGTCTCCTGAATCTCGACCGCGTCGAGTTGTGCCAGGACGTCCGCCTGGCGGCGACCGAAACCGCAGGTCCCGGTCCAAATCACGAGGCGGACGAAGGCGCGAGAAACTATAAAGACGGCCGCGGGACATCGCGACCGCACGTGAGGAACGAGGAGATCGCGACTCGATTCAGCGAGATCGCGGACATGCTCGACATCCTCGGCGAGGACACGTTCCGCAGCCTCTCGTACCAGCGCGCGGCACGACAGCTCGAGTCCCTCACGGAGAACGTGGAGGACTTGGTGCGAGAGGGCCGCGTCGACCAAATCCCGGGAATCGGCCGCGCGCTCGCCGAGAAAATCGTGGAGTACGTCACGACGGGTCGGATCGGATACTACGACGAGTTGCGAGCCAAATTCCCGCCGGGCGTCCTGGACCTGCTGAAGGTCCGAGGGCTCGGGCCGAAGAAGGTGAAGATCCTGTGGCAGCAGCTCGGGATCACGGATCTCGACACGTTGAAGGCGGCGGCCGAGAAACATCTTCTTCGCCGGGTCAAAGGGTTCGGCGAGAAGACGGAAGAGAACATCCTCCGGGCAATCGAGTTGGTCAAGGAGGGCGAGGCCCGCACGTTCCTCGTTGATGCCGCACGGATCGTCGATGCGATTACGCAGGGAATGAAAGCGAGCAAGACCGTGGAACGGATCGAGGCGGCCGGCTCGTTCCGGCGGATGCGGGAAACCGTGGGAGACGTCGACATCCTCGCGGTCGCGAAGAACCGCGCGGCTGCGGGGGCGGCCTTCGAGCGCCTCCCAGGCGTCGTCGAGGTCCTCGCCTCCGGCGAGACGAAGGTCGTCGTCCGTCTCGAGTATCACGACTACGAAGGATCCCGGCGAACGAACCAGGTGGACTTGCGGATCCTCGACCCGGATAGTTGGGGTGCCGGGTTGCAGTACTTCACGGGTTCGAAAGACCACAACATCCGGCTGCGGACGATGGCCGAGCGCCGCGGCCTGAAGATGAACGAATACGGCGTCTTCCGCGACGACCAACGGATCGCGGGGGACACGGAGGAGAGCATGTACTCGAGCCTCGAACTCGAAATCGATCTCGCGGCGACCGGTCAGCTGCCGAAGCTCGTCGAGCTCCCCGACATCCGCGGGGACTTCCATGTGCACACGAATGCGACGGACGGCACGGAGCCGCTCGAGGCGATGGTCGAAGCCGCTCGCCGCCGCGGCTATTCGTTTGTCGGGATCTCAGACCACTCCGTGTCCGCGACGGTCGCTTCGGGGATGACCGCGGAACAAGCGCTGTCGCGCCGAGACCGCGTTCGGGCTCTCAATCGGGAATTGAAGGGCTTCACGGTCCTCCTCGGGACCGAGTGCGATATCCTGGACGGAGGCGAGATGGACTACCCAGACGAGGTATTGAAGGAGCTCGACTTCGTGATCGCCTCGGTCCACTCGCGGTTCACATTACCGGAGGAGACACAGACCGCGCGGATCGTCGCGGCCGTCCAGAACCCGCACGTGAGTATCCTGGGCCATCCGACCACGCGACAGATTGGCTGGCGCGGACCGCTTCAACTCGACCTCGACGACGTCTTCAAAGCGTGCGCGAAAGCCGGGACCGCGATCGAGATCGATGCGGACCCGAGGCGGATGGACCTGAACTCGACCCAGGCGCGGGCCGCGAAGAACCGCGCGGCTGCGGGGGCGGCCTTCGAGCGCCTCCCAGGCGTCGTCGAGGTCCTCGCCTCCGGCGAGACGAAGGTCGTCGTCCGTCTCGAGTATCACGACTACGAAGGATCCCGGCGAACGATCCAGGTGGACTTGCGGATCCTCGACCCGGATAGTTGGGGTGCCGGGTTGCAGTACTTCACGGGTTCGAAAGACCACAACATCCGGCTGCGGACGATGGCCGAGCGCCGCGGCCTGAAGATGAACGAATACGGCGTCTTCCGCGACGACCAACGGATCGCGGGGGACACGGAGGAGAGCATGTACTCGAGCCTCGAA
>VBLV01000280.1:0-2599 GCA_005879045.1 Methanobacteriota archaeon
GATCCGGAACGGACTCGGGTCGGGCGCATCCCGGCGGCGCTGATGAGCATCCGCAGGAACAAGTAGATCACGATCGTCGCGAGGAAGTACGCCTCGAGCGGCGCGTTCGAGAGGGCGAACGGTCCGCTCAGATACAGGTTCTCATGATTGATGAAGAGGAACGATGCCAAGCCGGCGAGGCTGACGATCGCCAGTTCGCGTGCCGCCGAGCGTCGCTCGCGGGTCCGGAAGCCTGTCAACGGATTCCCTCCGACCGGGCCGACCTTCACAAGGAATCCGGCCCCCCTCGGCACGACGCACGACTCCCGGCGGGATATACCTTTGGACGGACGGCGAGCGGATATCAAAAATGAGAAGGAGGGGATGAAGTATATCCGATTCCCCGGTAGGAATGGGGCGAGTCGGTGGCGAATCGATGAGACCGAGGACCCTGGCAGTCATCTTCGGCGCCTTCTTCGCGGTCGTCGCCTACTTCGCATGGACGTTTGCGGCGGCCTTGAAGCCACCGGGTTGGTTCCCCGCGGACATCACGCGCTGGATCTACACGACGTACATGCTCGTCGCGGCGATCTTCCTCGTCGGGCTCGGTGGGCTCGCCCTGAGCATTCGCCGTTCGTTCGCCCGTCAAATCCGCGAACTCGAGGGAAGACTCCAGCGAGGCTCGTCAAATCCAGGCTACAACGCGTTGCCGCCGCCGCTTCCGGAGACGACATCGAGCCGAGACCATGTCGATCGGGACATCGACGAGTTGCTCGAAAGCCTCAGCGAGGTCGAAGCGAGTGCGGCTCGGGACGCGCGGGCGATGGACTTGGAGCCGGGCGGCGTCCCGGACGTGCCAACAATCGAGGCGACGGACCGGGAGATCGCGGTGCGCCGCTCGCGACTCATCCAACGGCAGAAGCTCCTCGGACGCTTCATCGTCGGGCCCGCCGCGGCCTCGGCCTTCATCCTTGGCGCCTCCGGCATGATGCTCCCCGGCGCTGACGGCTTCGCTCAAAGCCAATTCGTCCTGAACGCCGCGCTCATCCTGGGGATGAGCTACAGCTGGATCGGAATCGGCGCGTACGTCGCGGCAACGGTGGCGGCCCTCGTCAGCCGCGGCGGCGGGAAGGGGAAGAGGAAGTAGAGCCGGGCCGAATTGACGATTCTCACGTCTGATGTTCGAAACGAGCACCCATCGGGGATGTATTTATATAGAGCAACCATCCTACGAACTTATTGAACGAAAAGGAACACCACATGATCACGACCGTCGTCACTGTCACGTCGACGTTCCTCGCGGGCAGCTTCGGCGCCGCCGCGGTCGCCGCTCTCATTCTGTTCCTGATCATGCGGGAGCTGACGAGCGCCCATGCAGAGGAATCGGGCAGCATGCGGTCGAAGATCTTGTCCCATACGCTCCTCGTTCCGATCAGCCCGCTCCTCGTTGTTTTCGCCTTCATCGTCGCGGTGAAGGTCCTCGAAGTCCTGTAATCCGCACGGCTCGAGGTTCTCGCGGCTTCGGGCTTTTGTTGGATGCCAAAGCTACTTGGTCGAGCCGCTCTCCGACTTGGACGGCGGGTGGGCCGTTGTCGACCGAGGGCTCGATCGGGACGGAGACTGCGCGAGCCAACGCAGGGTCGCGACGAGCCCCGGATCGAATCCATGGCGGCCCTCTAGCTGTTCCACGGCGTCGAGGATCTCAAGCCAGGGCGTGTCGCTGCTCAGTCCGGTCCGGGATGCGAGCACGACCCGCGTAATCTTTTCGACCGTCGGCCCCAGGAACCGTTCGACGGCCCGGTCGGCGGCGCCTCGAGTTCGTCCGCTCCGGGGGATTCCACGGGATCGCCCGGGCGAGCCTTCCGTCTGCCGGACCGGGGAGGAGTTCCCCGTGGATGACGGATTTCGCCTCCGTGTCGTAGGGTCGACCCTCCAATACGCGACATCTGCACGAGGCGACGCGACAACCGAGCCCCTCTGACAGGCCGCGCTTTTCGTGACATAGCCAGCCGGGGGTCAAGGACGATACGTGTACAAGGGCCACCGCACGTGCACAAAGGCCTGGTTTCATCTCGCATGCAAACGGTTGGCGCGTTCCGGGATGGAGTTGTTCTCCCGGGATCGCGGGACTTATCGGACCGGGTCGTCGTGGATCGACCAATCCCGATGGGTCTTGTTCGAAGGCGCGGGCACATCGCCATGTCGTTCCCGCCATCGGTGGTACGCCTCGGTGTCTCGACGGTCGACGATAGCCAGTCTCGTTTCGTCGTCGCGGGAGCTGATGACCTCGGGCATGTGACCGAGCTCTCCCAGCACGTGCTGGATGTCCCGCATCAGCACCGCCAATCGGGACGGCACCTCCGTGAGCCACGACTCCAGTCGTTTGTCGCTGGACTTCACACTCTTGAAAATGCCCGCCGTGGCGGGGCCTGTCACGTTGAAGAGCTTCTGGAGCAGCCGCTCGCGGAGGGCGGCCTCATTGTTGAATGTCCCGACGCCATGGTAGTACCGGTAGAGGTTCGAGGCGACTTGGTTGGGTGCGCTGTCCAGGAGGCGGTGGAGTCCGCCGATCGCGAGGAACCGATCCCATGCATCCACGGGGAACGCATCGACGGAAGAG
>VBLV01000280.1:2618-3154 GCA_005879045.1 Methanobacteriota archaeon
GATTCGGCTCTGAGTTGACGCCCTGGCGCACCAGCGTCATCCGTCGGTCGAGGCTTTCGAGATGCTGGGACAGCTCTTGATGGAGTTCCCATAGCGCAAAGCCGAAATGTCGGCGGACCTCAGCTCGACGCAGGGCCTGCTGGACGGTCTGTGTGAGGAAGACGACTTCCATCGCGACCGCCGTCGGGAGGATCAGTTCGACCGGGACGGCCGCGGCCCGCGACAGGGAATAGGCAATCGGCGGCACGACGCAGACGGCCAAGATGAGCCATAAAGGTAGTCCGAGAACGCTCCCCCGCATACTGCGAACCGATTCCTCGATGCACCTTTAACCTTCCGGGGTCCCGGGCCATGCGATTGACAAAAAGTGGACCATACCGGCCAAGGGTGTCCGATTTCTCAACCCGATCGAACCACGTCTGTGCGAGGCCTGGTCGGCGCGTCGACTCCTCGACGGCCCGCGATCGCGAGGTCGGCGATGACGCGACATCAGCCATCGGATCGCAATCGACGATTGAGAATCTGTTTTGAAAATT
>VBLV01000161.1 GCA_005879045.1 Methanobacteriota archaeon
AACGCAGACATCTCGCAGCGCCGCAAGGTCGAGGGCATCGAGGTCGAACCGCAAGACGTCGTTCGCATGACCCTCGAACAAGGATGCCAGGGCCTCGCTTACACATACAACCAACCGACCATCTTCATCGAGTTCGCGCGGGACATCGGCATGATGGCTCGCAAGGCCGGGTTATTGAACATCTTCGTGTCAAACGGCTACG
>VBLV01000162.1 GCA_005879045.1 Methanobacteriota archaeon
GTTCCACCCAGACTACAAGATGATGGAGTTCCCCTGGACTCCCGTCGAGACGCTCGAGAAGCACTGCGCCGTCGCGAAGGAGGAAGGCCTGAGGTACGTCTACATCGGGAACGTCTCGGGCCATCCGCTCGAGCACACGTATTGCCCGGGCTGCGGCGCGGTCGCGATTAAGCGGTACGGATTCGACATCACCGGCTGGTACCTCGACAAGGACAACAAGTGCAAGAAGTGCGGATACCAGCTCGCGATCTTCGGTCGACTCGAGCGGACCGCGAAAGAGAACCGGTACTACAGCGTCCTGTACCACCGGTGAGCTCACGCGACACGCTATATTCGGTGGACCATCCGGCCCTGTGGCCAAGCCGCGCCTCGAGGCCCGCATCCGCCCCGCGCGCCAGGGCGATTTCGCCGCCTGCGCCCGCCTGTGCCTCGCCTCGCTCCGAGACCTGAGCCACCGCAACCTCGTCCGGTTCTTCCGTCACGCGCTCACGACGGACCCGGATGGCTTCCACGTCGCCATCGTCCGAGGGAGGATCGTTTGCTACGCGATCACAATCTTGCGCGGGAAGACGCACTTCCTCGCGCAGTTCTTCGGGAAACCAGGGATGCAAAGCCGCGGGATCGGGCGGCAAGTGCTCGCGCGCGCGTTCGACGCGCCCCGTCCTCCGCTCGGGACCGTCCGTTGCGTGGTGGCCTCCCTGGACCTCCGCGCCCAGGCGTTGTACACGAAGTTCGGAATGCACCCGCGGACGATCATGTACTTCGTCGAGGGAAAGCCGACGAAGTCGGCCGATGGCGGTGTCGAGCTACGACAACTCGGACCCGCAGGAATCTCGACCAAGCGGGCGCGCGACCTAGCGGCACGATTCGATCGCCGACTCCGGGAGGCGCGCCGCGATGCCGACCAACGCTACTTCGTGACGGTCGCCAAGGGTTCGCGGTTCTATGAGGCGCGGGCGGGCGCCAAGACCGTGGGCTACGTCGTGGTCCGCGGGAACGGTGCGATCGGGCCCGGCGGCGTTCACGACCCCTCGCTGAGCGCGGGTCTGATGTCCGCGGCAATCGCGAAGGCGCACGAGAACGGGATGAAGACCGTGTCGGCATGGGTCCCAGGCCTGAACGGCGGCGCGCTCATGGCGGCGTTCGGGGCCGGACTCAAGGTCGAGTTCCTCACGGCATGGATGGCCGCGAAGGACATCGTCCGGCTCGAGTCCTACCTGCCTTCCGGCGGTGTTCTCTTCTAGACCGCTGATCGCTGCCGTCAAACGCACTTCACGACGGCTACTTGCACGCGGCGAGGGCGAGCCTCGAGATCGAGTTCGCCGGAGTGACGCTCCCGGAGCCGGGGAGGTACGCGATGTTTCCCGGAACAAGAGCTAAATAACGAAGGCTGCATCGCGAGGCGATTCGGAGGGAGTCGCGTGCCCGTGGCCGTCGAGGCGCTCCGGAAACTGCTCACGGATTTCAACTCCCGGACGGGCGCGAAGATGTCCGCAATCGTCTCGCGCTCCGGCGTGCCGGTCGCCTGGGTCCTCCCGGACGACGCCCAAGTCGACAACTTCGCGACGATGGCCGCGACCCTGCTCGGGGCGCTCGAAGTCATGTACGGGACGATGAAGATGGACGCCCCGAACCGGATCACGGTCGCCTCGGACAGCGGCATCCTTAGCGTGCACGGCGTCTCGGGGAAGATGTTCTTCGTCGCGATGGCCGAGAAGCAGACCGCCGCGTTTGGCAAGGCGGTCGCAGATGCGCTCGGGAAGGCGAAGGGCCTGCTCGGCGAGACCTAGGCGGTCTTGCGCCGTGGCCAATGCGGGATGAGTTCCACGATCCACTTGCGGATTCGCTGGTAGAGGACGACGCGTCGGCTCACGAGTTCGACGAGGACCGCGATTCCGATTCCGACGAACGCGCCGGCGAGGATGTCCGAGGGCCAGTGGAGACCGAGGTAGACGCGGCTCAAGCCGACGAGGGTCGCAAACGCCATGGCGGCGCTCCCGGCCCGCCATCGGAACCGCAGGGCCACGAGGCCTGCCAGGGCGAACGCGCGGGATGCGTGACCGCTGGGGAGAGACGGATCCGGCTCCGTGGCACACCCGTATCCGGGGAGGGTCCGGGCCCCGAACGAAACGTCGACACACGGCCGCGACCGGTCGACGAGGTACTTGATCGCCGTCGTGACGACGACCGTGAAGACGAGGATGAGAACGAAATCGAACGTCGCCTCCCGCTGACCGCGCAACCACAGAGGGATGGCGAAGAGCGCGAGGACGTACGTGCCGCCGAGCGTCGTGATGAGGATCATGAGGAGGTCCAGGGTCGCGTTCGTGCCGGCGAGGTTGAGCGCCCGGAAGAGAAGCTCGTCCACGCCGCCGATCGAGGCGAACATTGCGACCGGATTCACGCGCCCGGATAGCCAGAGGACCTTTAAACCCGTGGCAACTCGGACAATCCTCAAACCCTGAAGCATCATGGCCGCGACGAGATGGATCGGGCGCGAGCCGTCTACGAACGCCTCCTCGACTACTACGGACCGCAGCACTGGTGGCCCGCCGAGACGGCCTTCGAGGCGATCGTCGGGGCACTCCTCATGCAGCAGACCTCCTGGCGGAACGTCGAGGTCGCGATCCGAAATCTGAAGAGAGCTCGTCTTTTGGAGGTTCGGGCGCTCGCGGAAGCGCCCGTGCCCGCCATCCGACGACACGTGCAGATCGCAGGCCTGTACCAAACGAAACCCGCTCGTCTCCGAGCGTTCTGCCGTCATCTGCTCGACCGTTCCGGAGGCGATCTTACTCGTTACTTCGCCCGTCCCACCGATGTCGTCCGCGCGGACTTGCTCGCACAGAGTGGCGTCGGCCCGGAGACCGCGGACTCGATCCTCCTCTACGCCGGCGGCCACCCGGTCTTTGTCGTCGACGCGTACACCGAACGGATCGGCGGCCGGATCGGACTCTTCCGGACCGGCGAATATCGCGCGATCCAACGGTACTTCGAGGAACAGGTTCACCGGGACCTGATGACGTATCAGGAGTACCACGCGCTCCTCGTGCGCCACGCGAAGACCCTGTGTCGCCGCGTGAAACCGGCGTGCGCCGAGTGTCCGGTGGAGTCGCTCTGCGACTTCGGCCGCCGTCGAAAGCGATAAGGGCGACCGCGTCCTCGGGAGGAACCGATGGTGCGCGCGATCACGTTCGACGCGTTCGGGACCCTCATCGACACGGGACGAGATGTGCTGATCCGTATCGCCCGCTCCGTGTGCGAGGACCAGCGGCCGAGCCTCGACGCCGAAGCCCTCCTCGCCACGTGGGACCGTCACTTCTTCGCGGCGGAGACCGCCCCGTTCCTCACGTTGGCGCAGATCACGGAGGACAGCCTCGAGAAGACGTTCCGCGAGTACGGCATCGAAGCGACCCCCGCCCCGTACGTCGATCGCCTCGTCGCCCTGTGGCGGCAAGCGAAGGCGTACGCCGAAGTCCCGCGAATCCTCGATGCGTTGGATGGAGTCCCGCGGGCCGTCGTCTCGAACGCGGATCACGAGTTCCTCTTGGACATCCTCGAACGAAACGGCCTTCGGTTCGACGCGGTCATCACGTCGGAGTCGGCGCAGACGTACAAACCGCGCCCCCGGATCTTCGAAGCGGCCCTCGAATCCCTCCGGGTCCGACCGAACGACGTGATCCACGTGGGAGACTCGCTGGTGGCCGACGTGGAGGGCGCCTCGCGGCTCGGGATGCGGACGGTGTGGGTCAACCGCGCCGCCCTTCGTCGGGGTCCCGCCGACCCCACACCGGACGCCGAAGCGCGGGACCTGAACGAGTTGCCGGCGATCGTCGAGCGGCTTTCCCGGGACCTTTAATCGGCCGCTTGTCCCCGTGGCGCCGGGAGGAAAGGGGGAAAACCGCACCGACCGCCCACACGGTTAAGTAACGACTCTTCGTTATCCGCCTCGGAGAGGGCGGGGGGATTGCCCAGTGTCACTGTGGGAGAGAGGATTCTCGTCCACCTCTCCGGATTTCTGCGTCACGCGGACTCGTACGAATGCCCGGTCGAGATGACCCAGGACGGGATCGCGAACGCGCTCTTGTTGAGCCGTGCGCACGTCGCGCTCGAGTTGAAGCGACTCAAGTCGACGGGCAAGGTGCAGGAGCGGATGGCCCACGTCGCGAACGCCCGCTCGCGTCGGAAGGTGTACGAGCTGACGCCGGCAGGCCAAGAGATTTCGCGGCGCATGCGGGAGCACGCGCGGGCCCGCACGATCGAGTTGTCGGCGCCAGAAGGCCGCCGAACCGTCCTCGGGGCCGAGGCAATCGACGCGTTGCGCCACGCGGGCCTGCGGGAGGCCGAGGCCGTCCAGCGGATCCTCGCCTCCGACGTCGTCGAGGTGCCCCGACCGGAGCCCACCAAGCCGTCCCCGGTCCCGAGCCGGACGTTCTTCGGCCGCGAGGACGAGCTTCGCATCTTGGAGGGATGGCTCGCCTCCGACTCGAGGGCCGTTGCCGTCGTCATTGGCGTCGCCGGGATCGGGAAGTCCGCGCTCCTCGCGAGGGCCCTCGCGGACGAACGCCGGCCGAAGCTCCTGCGGCGCGTGTACGCCCACGACGATGCACACGGCCTCCTGAGTACGTTCGCCGACTTCCTCGCCCACCAGAACCGCCGACGGCTCAAGGCCGCCATCACGCGCCCGGCGTACGACCCGATCGAGGTGATCGCGGTCCTCCGGGAGGATCTCGCGGGTTGCGTCCTCGCGATCGATGACCTCCATGCGTGCCCGGCCGCCGACGCCCTCCTCCGGGCGGTCGTC
The DNA here is from genome assembly GCA_005879045.1 of Methanobacteriota archaeon. GTDB lineage: Archaea > Thermoplasmatota > Thermoplasmata > RBG-16-68-12 > RBG-16-68-12 > RBG-16-68-12. The sequence goes on from VBLV01000162.1 coordinate 4,802, forward strand.
GAACATCCGCCGGATGCAAAGATTCTCGTCGCCACTCGCACGCAGCCGACGTTCTTCGAGCGGCCCGACGTCGCGAGGGGCCGCGTCCTCGAACTTCGCCTCGAAGGCCTCGACGACGAATCCGCCGCGGAGCTGCTCGCATCCCGCGGGGCCTCCTTGGAACCGGACGACGTACCCCGGGTCGTCGCCGCGACGGGCGGACACCCGCTCGCCCTCGAACTCTTCGCCGCGAGCGGCCTCGACGCGGGAGCGGTCGAGACGGAGCGGTACGTGCTCGACACGGTCCTCGAGGACCTCGACGACGCCTCGGAGGATCTCCTCCGCACGTTCGCTGTCTTGCGTCGCCCGGCGCGGTCCCCGGAGAGTTTCGGGGCAACGCTCTCGCAGCTCCGGAGACTCGTGCGCCGCGCGCTCCTGCACCATCGGGACGAGGGCTATCTGTTGCACGACCTCGTGAAGGAGTTCTTCCTCCGACGGATGGGCGACCTTTCGCGGCGGGAGGCCCACGTCCGCGCGGCCTCGTACTGGGCGAGCCGACAAGACGTCCTCGAAGAGGCGTACCATCGGATCGAGTCCGGGGACCTCGGGGCCGCGGTCGCCCGCCTCGTCGACGTGGGACCAGCGTTCGCGGAGAGCGCCCGCGCCGGCGATCTGGAGGCCGCCCTGCTCCGGGTTCCGCAGGATTCGAGGCTCGACGCCCTCCTGGCGGAGACGCAGATGTTCCTGGGAAAGTTCGCCGAGGCACGGGCGGTCCTCGAGCGGATCGCGAAGTCCGGGACGCCCGCCGAACGCCTCCGGGCGCACATCCAACTCGGACGGATCGCCAATCGACTCGCATCGTATGCGGACGCCCGGACGATCCTCGCGGAAGCGGTCCGGGAGGCCTCGGCGCTCGCGGTCCCGGAAGTCGAGGGGGAAGCATTGCGGGCCCTTGGCGGCGTCGAGAGGAAGCTCGGGGACCTTCCGGCCGCGATGGGGCACCTCGAACGGGCCGCGGACCTCTTGCCCCATGGCTCCCGCGAACGAGTCCGGTCGCTGACCGATCTCGGCGCCGTCCTGATCGCGCGCGGGGACCACGCCCGCGCGAAGACGCGTCTCCTCGAAGCCGCTTCGTCGGTTCGGAGCGGCACAAGGGACGACGCCGCGATCCAGATCAACCTCGGGATCGTCTCGAGCCTCGAAGGGGACACCCGGACCGCGGCGGAGACGTTCGCGCGGTCCGCGGAGATCGCCTTGGACTCCGGGGACGTGCGCTTTGCCTCGTATGCCCTAGCGAACGCGGTCGATAATTTCCTCCGGCTTGGAGCGGTCGAGGCCGCGGCCGCAAATGCGGAGCGCGCGGTCCGGCTCGCGGAGACGATCGGCGATCCGGTCGCCCTGTCGACGGCCAAGGCGAACCTGGGCCTCGTGTTCGCGAAGCGCGGCGACTGGACGAAGGCGGAGGCACATCTGCTCGAGTCGGTCGAGATGATCGCGCGACTCGAGAACCCGTACTCGCTCGCGACTCGGTACGAGGAGATCGCGCGCCTCTATGAGACCCAAGGTCGCGGCGGCGACGCGGCCCCGTGGCGGGCGCGGGCGGATGACCTGTTCGCACGCCTCCAAGGCGGCGGGACGACGCCCGCGGTCGGATCCTGAACGTGGGTCTTGCGGTTCCAACCAGGACCACATCCGAACCGGAACATCGTCCGGAAATCCCGGTCGAAGACCGTCGGACATCCATCGGACCAAATGATTAAGTAGGTCAGACATGATGCCGCCCCGTCCGCGGGGTTTCTCCCTGCGGACACCGGGATGGGACACCGCATGTCATCCGCCCTGCTATCGAGGGCCTGTGCACTCGCATTCGCGTTCGTGATCGGGCTTCTGGCCCTCGCCGCCATGACTCCAACCGCGAACGCCATGCCGACTCCGAATCCGATCCAGCCCGCGGCGATGACCGTCACGGTGGTCCTCGACAAGTCGTCGTATCTGAGCGGCGACACCGCGACCGCACAGGCGATCGTGTACCGCACGCCCGCACCCGGGAATTACACGTACGTGTGGCGCGTCCGGAACTTCTTCTTCCAACTCCTGAACACGACCACGACTGCGGGGGCCACGTTCCGGTATCCGATCGCCCTCGGCTACACCGGCACCTTGCGCTTCGAGGCGATCGTGGACGACGGCCAGGGAACTGTCGCGGCCGGCCAGCAGAGTGGGACGGTCGCCCTGGCGTACATGGCCCTGAGCCTGGACCGCGGCGACTACAACCCTGGCGAGATAATCAGCGCCTTCTACAGCGTCTCCTCGCACGTCATCACGAACCCCTCGTACGCGTACGAGGTCGACGACACGAACGCAGTCATCGTCTTGTCCGGGACCACGAGCGCGACCTTCTTCTCGTTCCGCACCCCGAACCCGTCGAGCCGCAGCTACACGTTCCACGTGACCGCCACGGACCGCGGGAACACCACCCAGGCGCAGGCGACGATCTCCCAGGCCGCGGGCTTCGTCCTCGGCTTGAGCTTCGACAGGACCTCGTACGGCGCGGGCGAGACAGTCCACGCGCACCTCACCCTGACTGCGAAAGGCACGGGGTCCCTCCCGAGCCAGTTCCGCTGGTCCTTGTCGTCCGCGTCGGCCTCGGCCACGGCCATCACCACGGGCCCAGCCGCGGATCTCTTCCTGACGATCCCCGCGGGCACCGGGAACGGAGGCCTGCTCGTGTTCGCGAATGAACTGAACACCGGGGCGAGCGCGTTCCAGACGGTCCAGGTCGGCCCGACCGGGAGTTCGTTCTGGTCCACGGACGTCGGCGGCGCCCCCGTCTTTGCGATCGTCCTCATCCTGATCGCCGTGATCGCGATGTGGAGGCGATCCGGAGGCGGCTTCGGCCCGATTGGCGGCAAAGCGGCCGTCCCGCCCCCGCCTCCCGAAGGGCCGGTCCGCTCGGCGCCCACCTCGCCGATGTCGATCACCTGTCGCCGCTGCGGCAAACCGATCGACCTGTCGACGAGCCGCCGTCCGATCGAGGTCATGTGCCCCTCGTGCGGCGAGACCCAGGTCGTCACCTGAGCGGCGCAACGTTCATAGGCGCGCGACCGCGTTCCCGGCCGCTCTCGGGGGACAGGCCATGGGGGACGAGGACGACTTGCTCAAGGCGGTGCAGAAGAACGACCTGGCGAAGGCCCAGGAGATCCTCGATCGCCATCCGCCGCTCCTCCGTATGAAAACCCCGAACGGCACGCTCGTCCTGACCGCCACTTTCTACGGGGCGTCAGACGTCGTCAAGCTGCTGCTCGCCAGGACGCCGGAAGACGCGCTGAACCTGTATGAGGCCGCGACGGTCGGGAACGCCCGCCGGCTGAAGACGATCCTCGGGCAGTCTCGCGTCCGGGTCAACGAGGCGAACAAGGAGGAAGGCTTCGACCCGCTCGGCCTCGCGGCGTTCTTCGGTCATCCCGAGGCGGTCAAGGTCCTCCTCGAGTACGGCGCCGACGTGAACCACAAACCACCGAGTCGGTTCGCGAACACGGCGGTCGACGCGGCGGTCTCGGGAGACCACGCGGACGTCGTGCGGATCTTGCTCGTGGCGGGGGCGAACCCGAACGTCAGGAGCGAGGCGAATTACACGACGCTCCACAAGGCCGCGGTGCACGGGAATCTCGACGTCGTCCGCATGCTCCTGGACCACGGCGCGGACGTCCACGCGGTCCGAGATGGCGGGCACACGCCGTTGGACGACGCGAAGGAGAAAGGCCATGCGGCCATCGCGGATCTCCTTCGAGCACGCGGCGCGAAAGGCTAGTTCTCACCCCGGCCATCGGATGAAATCACGGACGAGGTTTGAGAAACATCCACCGATGCCCTTCGAGGTCCTCGGCCCGGTATAGCCGCCCGACCGGGTTGTCCTCGAGATCGGAGAGCATGGTCGCGCCCTCGCTCTTCGCGCGAGCGAAGTGACGATCGACATCGTCCACGTGGACAAGCAGCCCGTCGATGACCCATGGGACCGAAGACCACTTGCGCGCGGCCGCGCACGTCTCCCGGTGATGCTTCGGGCTCTGGTAGTCCGGTGTCGGGGTGGCCAAGAAGACCCGGCCTTTCCCGAGTCGCAGCTCGGCGTGCGTGATCCGCCCGTCGCGGTCCTTCATCCGCTGGTCTTTGCGTTCCCGGAACCCGAAGGCACGGACCAACCAATCGATCGCCGTGGCGGGGTCCTCGTAGGCGACCATTGGCACGATCGTCGGCATCTCCTCCCGCTCGTCTTGCGCCATCTCGTTCCCTCGCCCTGCGAAACGCGGACGCGGATACTTAACTCCTGCCGGGAGACGGCTGAACGCACTCTCGATCGTTCCCGCCGGAAGACTCGTCAGATGCCCTTGAGGACGTCCCCGATCCGGCGGATGCATTCGACGATCGTCTCGCGAGAGGCGGCATACGAGAGACGGAGGTGGCCCTCCCCGGCCTCGCCGAAGGCGCTCCCCGGGGTCACCGCGACGTTCGCCTCCTGGAGGATCCGTTCAGCGAGGGACGCGCTCTTCAATCCGACGTCGAGCCGCGGGAACACGTAGAACGCGCCACTCGGTCGATCCGTTGAGAGCCGGTCGATCTTCTTGAGTTCTCCGAGGACAATCTCCCGTCGCGCCCGGAATTCGTCGACCATCGCCTTCAACGGAGCCGTGGGACCTCGGAGCGCTGCGACGCCCGCCTTCTGGGCGAACGCGGTCGCGCAGGTGATCGTGTGTTCCTGCACCTTCCCGATCTGCCGGACCATCGGCGTCGGGGCGACGAGCCAGCCCAGCCGCCAGCCCGTCATCGAGTAGGTCTTCGAGAAGCCGTTCACGGTGACGGTGCGGTCGAACATGCCGTCCAGCGACGCGGGCGAGACGTGCTCGCCCTCGTACAGAATCTTCTCGTAGATCTCGTCGCTCACGACGGTGAGGTCGTGGTCCGCCGCGAGGTCCGCCAGGCCGCGCATCTGGGACCGCGAGTACACCGAGCCGGCAGGATTCGACGGCGAGTTCAGCACGATGAGCCGGGTCCGCGGGGTGATCGCATCCGCGACGGTCTCCGTCGAAGGCACGAATCCGTCTTCGTCCGCCGCGCGGATCGGCACGGGCTTCGCACCCGCGAGGCTCGCCATCGGCGCGTAGGAGACCCAGCCGGGATCGGGGATCAGCGCTTCGTCCCCGGGATCGAGGAGCGACATGAACGTCATGAAGAGCGTGTGTTTCGTCGGCGCGACGATCACGTTCTCCGCCTTCGCGGGAATCCCGTTCTCCTTTTGTGACTTCTCGGCGATTGCCTCGCGCAGTTCGCGGATACCGGGGGCCGCGGTGTATTTCGTGTAGCCGTCGTCGAGGGCCTTCTTCGCCGCGTCGACGATGTGCGCGGGGGTCGGGAAATCCGGCTCGCCGATGGCCAGGGAGAGGATCTTCTTCCCTTGGCCCTGGGATTCGGCGATGAGATCGCTGATGCGGACCGTGGGAGAGGGCTCGATGGAAAGGACGCGCTTCGCGAAACGGGCCATGGGGCCGGGATGGCGGAACGATAGAAAAGCGTTCACCGCCGCTGGGGTGGCCACCTCACGCACGGTATGAGTAATTGCGCAGAAACGTTAGCGGCGGCGTTGATCGAAGGCGGGGGTATGAGTAACTGCTCAGACAGTCTACGCGGTGTTCCTCGAGGTCCCTGAGGCGAAGATTGTCGCGCCGAGGGATGCGGACATTGTCACGTGCTCGATTCGGTTCGCATCAAGGAACTGGCGCAGTTCCGGTAGCAGTTCCGGGATCACAAACAACACGGATTGTCCGAGATATCGCACGCCGGGTCGTTCGATGAATCCGGCATATCG